>CAMAEX010000166.1:0-4524 GCA_945832065.1 uncultured Clostridia bacterium
TGGGCGTGCCGTCCGCGTAAGCGGCAGACGGTACAGACGAACGAGTTTGTACGCACTTCGTAGTTCCTGCACGCGGGCGGCTGATAGCCGCCCCTACGGCGTTATTCGACGGATTTCAGGGACTCTGCCATGTCGATGCGGTCTAATTTGCGCACCAGGAGCAGATTGACGAGCAGGGCGAGGACGATCGTGATGCCGAAGGACAAGCCGTAGCTCAGCGGGGCGATGCGCACCTCGAAGGACACCATGTCAATGGCGATCTGCTGCATCACATATGCGTGCAGCAGCTTGCCGCAGGGCAGCCCCACCAGCGCCCCCGCGATCGTCAGCAGCAGAATTTCGCGGAACACATAGCTCTGGGTCTCCCGGGGGTAGAAGCCTAACACCTTCACCGTCGCGATCTCGCGGACGCGCTCGGTGATGCTGATATTGCTGAGGTTATACAAAACAATGAACGCCAGCGCACATGCCGCGAGGATCACGACCACGACGATATAGTCCAAGCTCTGCATCATGTTGCCCACCTGATCCCGCGTGGACTGCGTGACGCTGACCGACGAGACGGTGGTGTTTTTTGCCAGCTCCGCGCCGAGGGCGTAGGGGTCGCCGTCCGTCAGGACGAAGGCGCTCTTGGAAACGCACGCCTCCCCGAACAGCGCCTCGTAGGTCTCCGCCGTCATGTAGGCGTAGTGATAGACGCGGTTTTCATGCAGCCCGACGATCTCCGCCTCGACCGTCGTTGTTGCGTCCACGGAGAGGGACAGCTTGTCCCCCACCTTTAAGCCCAGCAGGTCAGCCAGCCCTGCGTCGATCACAACGCCGCTTTCCGGATAGGGCACGGTTTTGCCGTCATATCGCAGGGTCACGGCATCCGTAATGCGCGGATCGTCCGTGGCGATTGCGTTCACCGAAACGACCCCGCCGTTGGCGCGGGCTTCATAGGCGCTGGTTGAAACAAAGATACACTCCGCCTCAGGGAAATCCTCGGCAAAGCGCGCCTGCCGCTGCTCCGTCATGGGGACGGAGAAGGACAGGGCGATATCATAATGCATAATATCCGTGAATTGGTCGTCTGCGATATTCGAAATCGAGTCGCGGATGCCGAAGCCCGTGGCGATCAGCGCCGTGCAGCCGCCGATGCCGAGGAGCATCATGAACAGCCGCTTTTTATACCGCATGATGTTGCGGATGGATACTTTATAGAGGAAGGAGAACCGGTTCCAGAGGATCGGAATATGCTCCAAGAGAATGCGTTTGCCCGCCTTCGGGGCGCGGGGACGCATTAAAACGGCGGGCAGCCGCCGCAGCTCATTGCGGCAGGTCAGCCAAGTCGTGCCGACGGAGCAGACCATCGACGCGGCAAGGGACAAAAGCGCCATTCTCCAATCAAAGATATATTCCAGCGCGGCAAAGTTATACAGCAGCGAATAGCCCTCCCAAATCACCACAGGGAAGAGCCATGTGCCGACCAAGAAGCCGACGACGCAGCCGAGCAGCGCCGCGCTGCCGGAATAGGAGATGTATTTCCACGCGATGCGCCCGTCGGAATAGCCCAGCGCCTTGAGGGTGCCGATCTGGGTGCGGTGCTCGTCGAGCATACGCGTCATGGTGGTGATGCACACGAACGCCGCCACAAGGAAGAAAAACAGGGGCAGCACCCGCGCCACGCCCTCGACGATGTCCGAGTCGCTGCGGAAGGAGACATAGCCCGTGTTCGTGTCGCGGTCTAAGAGGTAACAAGACGGATGCTCGATCTTCTCCACCTCGACCTCCGCGTCCTCCAGGGCGCGTTTGCCCTCTGCCAGCTCCTTCTCCGCGGCGGCAAAGCCCTCCTGCGCCTGCGCATACGCCTCGTCGTAGGCAGCTCTGCCCTCTTCCAGCTCCGCTTCCCCGGCGTAGACCGCCGCCCAGCCGTTTTTGATCTCCTGCTCGGAGGCAGCAAGCTTGGCTTCATTCTCGTCCAACTGCTGCTTTGCCGCGTCCAGCTCCGCCTGCGCAGCGGCAAAGCCGTCGTCCGCCTCGGCGCGCTTCGCGTCCAATTCCGCCTGTCCGGCATCTATCTGCTCCCGCGCTGCAAGAAGCTCCTGATACTGCGCGTAAAAATCGCTGTTTTGAATCTGCTCGATCAGCAAATTCGCCGCGTCCAGCAGACCCTTGCAGGCGAAATACTCCGCGCTGTTCGGCTCTAACCCCGCCAAGCGCTCCTCTAACTGCCGCTGCGTGATCAGCAGGGCTTCATACTGCACCAACACGCCGCTCTCGTCGATCTGCGCCTGCGCCGCGTCCAATTGGGCGCGGTTTTCATCCAGCTCCGCCTGCGCCGCGTCTAACTGCGCATACGCCTCGGTCTTCTGCGCCTCGAATTCGGAAAGCCCCTGTTCATAGGCAGCTCTGCCCTCCGCCAGCGCCTGTCTGCCCTCCGCCAACTGCTTTTCGCCCTCGGAGAGGCGGTCGCGGCTGTAGGAGAGCTGCGCCTCCGCGTCCTCCAGCTCTTGCTTTGCGGCGGCAAGCTCCGCCTCGGCGTTCTCCCGCGCAGAGGCGTATTCCGCCGCGCCCTTGTCATACTCCGCCTGCGCCTCGGCAAGCTGCTCCCGCGCCTGCTCGATGATGTCCTGATAGCGCAGCTCCACCCGCTCCTCCAGCGCGGTCTGCAAGCCGTCCTGCGCCGCCTCGACCCTTGCGTCATAAGCGTCCGAATAGAGCGTGCGGTCGGTTTCCGTCAGGCGGAGGTAAATTTCCGTGTAGTAGTCCGCCGCGAACGCCTCCCCCGGCACGCAGACAAAGGCACTGAGCGTTCCGCCGCCCAGCTTGGTCGTGCCGCGCTCAACGTTGAGGTACAGCGGCGAATTGCACAGCCCGACGATGGTAAGCTCCGTTACCGTCAGCGCGTCCTCAATGGAAGTCTCCGTAACCGTCAGCGTCTTTCCGATGTCCGCCTCGGAAAAACGCCGCGCCTCGGCAAGGCATTCGTTTGCCTGCGTCGGCAGTCTGCCGGCGGTGAGACTGACAAGGTTGATCTCCTCGGTGAGGGACATTGCCTTCAGCGCCAGCTCCTTGTCGCCCATGCGCACCAGAAGATCAACGCTGTTCGACCCCTCGGCGCATTCCACCTCGGGCAGTGCGGCAAAATATTCCGCGTCCGTCCGGGTCATGCCGAGGGTGGAGATCAGGCGGTAGTCGAACATCCGCGTCTGCTCGACATAGTGCGCGCCCGTTTGCAGCATGGCGGGCTTCGCCGCTTTGACCCCCGCGAAAAAGCCGACACCGAGGGCGACGATGCCGACAATGGCAAGGTAGCGCCCAAGGGTATGGGTGATTTCGCGGAGATTATTTTTCGTCCAAGCCTTCACCATTCGATCTCCTCAATGGGCGTGGCGTGCTCGTTGACGCTCATGCCCGCCACCGTGCCGTTGCGGATGCGGATGACGCGGTCCGCCATTGCCGTCAGCGCGGAGTTGTGGGTGATGATGATGACGGTCATGCCGTTTTCACGGCTCTGCTTCTGCAAAAGCGCAAGGATCTGCTTGCCCGTGGCATAGTCCAGTGCGCCCGTCGGCTCGTCACAGAGCAGAAGCTGCGGCTTTTTCGCCAACGCCCGGGCGATGGCGACGCGCTGCTGCTCGCCGCCGGAGAGCTGGGCGGGAAAATTGCGCATCCGCTCCCCCAGCCCCACCTCCGCGAGCACCTGCGCAGGCGGCAGCGGATCCTTGACGATCTGGGAGGCCAGCTCCACATTTTCCAGCGCGGTCAGATTCGGGATAAGATTATAGAATTGGAAGACAAAGCCGATGTCCTTGCGGCGGTATTCGGCAAGGCGGCGCTTGTGGAAGGAGGAGACCTCTTCGTCTCCCAAAAAGACCTTGCCGCTCGTGAGCGTGTCCATGCCGCCTAAGATATTGAGCAGCGTCGTTTTCCCCGCGCCGGAGGGACCGACGATGACGCAGATCTCCCCGCGCTCCACGGTAAAGCTCGCCTTTTGCAGCGCCAACACGGAGGCCTCCCCCGTGCCGTAACGCTTTTCGACATTTTCAAAACGGATAAAACTCATAAGATCACCTCAATGGAATGGGAAGTGAACGGGTTGCCGTCTGTGGGAAGCTGTAGCAGATGGCATCCCTGACGCGCCTGTGGGCAGTCTGTTTGGCTAAGGGCTAAGAGTGAATGGTGAATGACTAAGGTGTTCTCCGCACGGACTTGAAATTTTGAATGTTTTACTTGACAGTTTGTTCGGACGAACAGGTTTGTACGCAATCGGTCGTTCCCACACCGGGCGGCTGATAGCCGCCCCTACGGCATGAACTGTAAAATTTCTCGTAGGGGCGGCTATCAGCCGCCCGCTTTTTAATCCGCGCGAAGCGCTCCGACACTTTTCACTTTTCACTATTCCCTATTCCCTTTCCCCCGTCTCCAGTATAGCCCCAACTCCCCCCGCTTGCAAGAAGCCCCCACCGCAATTTACAAAAAATTAAGGAAGCTCTGAATAAATCCGCAAGAGCGGTCGGCGAGAGATTTTGTCGCAAATTG
>CAMAEX010000167.1:0-4507 GCA_945832065.1 uncultured Clostridia bacterium
CTACCAAGTCTGCACAAATTTGTTCGCCTGTACCGTCTGCCGCTTCGCGGACGGCACGCCGAGTCGTCGTGCCCTACGAATGCGGAACGCACCTTCGCCGTAGGGCGCGCACCCGCAGGGGGTACGCCGCATCCGTAACGCTCGTCCCTCGCGAACGGCTGCGCAGACCACCGGCTGCGCCGGTGCAGGAACTACCGAATGCGTACAAGTTTCCCTGCAGCGCACAGAAACTTTTCCCCATTTGGGCTTGCTCCCGCACAAAAAATCCGCTATGATAAAGGAACGATCCTATCCGCTTTGTCGCGCGGATCAAAGGAGGGCGTATGAAAAAAGAAGCGTTTCTGATCTCCACCATTGCCGAGGACGCCGTGCATACTACAGCGCAGTACGGGCTTGGGTTGGAGATCGCCGAATTCTGCACCGCCTCCAATTTGGACGAACGTTTTTTGGAGACGGATGCCGCAGTACAGGCAAAAACAAAGAATACTCCTTGCCGCGTGCTGCACGGTCCGTTTAATGAGCTGTTTCCCTGCGCCATCGACCCAAAGGCGCGGGATCTGGCAAGGCTGCGCTACCGCCAAGCGCTCAAAGCCGCGCAAGGCTATGGCATTTCGATGCTCGTCCTGCACGCGGGCTTCAACCCCCACCTGTATTTCCCCTGCTGGTTTACGGAGCAATCCGTCCTCTTCTGGCAGGATTTTGTGCGCGAGATTCCCGACGGCATGATCGTCTGCTTGGAAAATGTTTTGGAGAACACACCGGAACTGCTGACGGATATCGTGCAGACGGTGCAAAGCCCCAAGCTGCGTCTTTGTTTGGATGTCGGGCATATCAGTGCCTATTCCGCCGTAGCAGCGGAGCAGTGGTTGGAGGTCTGCGCACCCTTCACCGCCCATTTTCATATTCACAACAACGACGGCAGCCGCGACGCCCACGATGCCTTGTTTGCAGGGCGCCTCGATATGAAGCAGCTTCTCCGCACTGCGGAACAACGCTGTCCGAACGCGACCTTCACGCTGGAATTGCTGACTGCCGATCCCTCCGTCCGCTGGCTTGCGGAAAACGGCATTTTGGAAGAAAAAGAGGGAACCCTATGAATTTAAACGAATTACTCGCTTCCGTGACCGCCTTAGATCAGGCGGCAATGTCCCAAGCCGAAAAACGGCAGGCGGCGCTTGCCAAGCCGCCGGGCAGCTTAGGAAAACTGGAAGCGCTCTCCGTCCAACTGGCGGGCATTACCGGAAAGGTGCATAATGAAATTCGGACAAAACATCTTCTGGTCTTTGCCGCCGATAACGGCGTGATCGAAGAAGGGGTGTCCAGCGCCCCTCAATCCGTGACCTTGCAGCAGACCGTCAACCTGACCCGCGGCAAGACAGGAGCTGCTGTCCTGTGCAAGCACTTCGGCTGCGGCATCACCGTCTGCGATGTCGGCGTCAACGCGGAGATTCGAGCGTCTGCCGTCTTAAACCGTAAAATCGCCTACGGCACACAAAACATCGCCCTCGGTCCCGCCATGACGCGGGAGCAGGCGGTCACCGCCCTTCTCACCGGCGCGGCGCTGGCAAAAAGCACGCAGGCGGATGTCTTGGGTGTCGGAGAGATGGGCATCGGCAACACGACGACCTCCTCCGCCGTGCTGTCCGTGCTGTTGGACATGGACGCGGACACCGTCACGGGCAAGGGCGGCGGCATCACGGAGGAGAGCTTCCGCAAGAAGAAGACTGTCATCCGTCAGGCGATCGCGCTCAACCGCCCGAACAGGGAGGATGTCATAGACGTTCTTTCCAAGGTCGGCGGCTTTGACCTTGCCGCCATGTGCGGCGCGTTTTTGGGCGCTGCCGCAAGCCGCCGTCCGGTGGTCATTGACGGGTTGATCTCCGCCGTCGCCGCCCTGTGCGCCGTCAGGCTGTGCCCCAATGTGCGCGGCTATCTGATCCCCAGCCACGCCTCCTTTGAGATCGGCTACCGACTTGCGATGGAGGCGATGGAGTTACAGCCCATGCTGCTTTTGGGCATGCGTCTCGGCGAGGGCAGCGGCTGCCCGCTGGCATTTGAAGTCCTCTCCGCCGCCTGCGCTGTTATGAACAACATGGCAACCTTCGAGCAGGCGGACATTGACGACGGCTACTTAGACGAAATTCGCCAAGGCGACGCCTTTACCGTGGAGGAAGCAACATGAGGGTCTTGATCTCCGGCGGCTCCAAAAGCGGAAAATCCCTATTCGCGCAGGAGCTTACTCTCCGCCTCGCAAAGGGCGGCAAGCGCTATTATGTCGCTACAATGATCCCCGCGGATGACGAGGACCGCGCGCGCATCCGCCGCCATTTGGCAGAGCGGGAGGGCATGGGCTTCGAGACAATCGAGTGCGGCAGAGAGCTTCTTTCCTGCCTGCAAGCGGCAGACCGAAACGCCGCCTTTCTGCTCGACAGCACTACAGCGTTCTTAATGAACGCTCTGTTTCCGAACCCCGCCTCCTGTGACCTGGACGAGGACGCCGCCGCCCGCTGTGCAGAGGAGCTGACTGCCTTTGCCCGCTCCGTGCGTCACGCCGTAATCGTCAGCGATTCTCTCTACGCCGATGCCGCGCACTACGACGGCAGCACCGAGGTCTTCCGCAAAGCCCTCGCCCATATTGACCGCAAATTGGCGGCGGTCTGCGATGTGGTGATCGAAGCCGCCGCCGGAAATTTCATGCTCCGCAAGGGGGAATTCCCGCTATGAAAGCACTTTTGCACGCCTTTGCCATGTGCCAGTCCATGTTCTGCGCCCTCCCCTGCCCTTGGAAGCTCTGGGACGAAAACGCACGGGGCAAGATGCTCCTCTTTCTGCCGCTCATCGGGCTGGAGCTGGGCTTCCTTTGGGCGGGTCTGGCATGGCTCTGCGGCAAGCTCTGCCTGCCGCCCCTCGTGCGGGCGCTGCTGCTGTCCGCTTTCCCCTATGCTCTCACGGGCTTTCTGCATTTAGACGGCTTCTTGGATGTGACCGACGCGGTCAAGTCCTGCCGCGACCTGCCCCGCAGGCGGGAGATTTTGAAGGACTCCCATGTAGGCGCTTTCGCCGTGATCGGCTGCGTTCTGCTGCTGCTGTCCCAGTTTGCGCTGTTCGCCTCCGCGCCGGAGGCCGCGAATTTTTGGGTCCTGCTGTTTATCCCTGCGGTGAGCCGCTGCTGCTCCGCGCTGGCAGTGACGAGCCTGCGCCCCATGTCCACCAGTCAATATGCCGCCCTGAAGAAGCCGCTCTCGCATATTTTGGTACTTTCCCTTTTGCTGCTTGCCGCGCTTGCGGGCGGCTTCCTGCTCTGCGGGAAATATGGCTTTGCCCTGGTCGGCTGCCTGGTCGGCTACGGACTTGCCCTGTGTCGAGGCTATCGTTCCTTGGGCGGCATGAACGGCGATATCTCCGGCTACGCATTAACCGTCGGAGAGCTGTGCGCCGTCGCCGTCTACGCGCTGATATAGGAGGAAATTATGGTATTTATCATCGGCGGCGCATATCAGGGGAAGCTGACCTATGCAAAAGCCACCTTTCACCTTTCTTCCGAGGATATTTTTACCTGCAACGGCACGGAGATCGACTTCCGCAAGCACTGCATCCGCTCGATTGAGGAATTTACCTACGCATGCGTGCAGGCAAACATCGACGCCGTCCAATACTTTGCCGCCCATCGGGAGGAATGGGAGAACAGCATCCTGATCTGCCGCGACATTTTCTGCGGTGTCGTTCCCGTCGGCGCGGAAAATCGCGCGTGGCGGCAGGAGACGGGACGCCTTTGCCGCTATCTTTCCGCAGAGGCCAAGCAGGTCAGCCGCGTTTTTTGCGGATTGGAGCAGCGGCTGAAATGAGCACCGTCTATCTGATCCGCCACGGCATGACCGAGGCAAATGAAAAGCATCTCTACTGCGGCAGCACTGACCTTCCCCTCTCCGAGGCGGGCATCGCGGCACTGCGGGAGCTGCATTACGACATCCAAAACGCCCGCTTTTTCACCAGCGGCATGCGGCGGACGGAGCAAACCTTGGAGCTGTTGTTTGGGAGTGTTCCCCACCGTCAGGAGCCGCGCTTGCGGGAGATGGATTTCGGCAGCTTTGAAATGCGGGGCTATGAAGCATTAAAAAATGACCCATCCTATCAGGCATGGATCACAGGCGATAACGAGCGTAAGGTGACCCCCGGCGGCGAGAGCGGCAAACAGATGCAAGCCCGCGCATTGGAGGCGTTTTTTGAGCTGTATCCTCCCGCGCAGGATACCGTTATCATCACCCACGGCGGCGTCATCTCCGCCATCATGGCGCACCTGTTCCCGCAGGAAGCCAAAACCCGCTACCAATGGCAGCCCAAACCGGGACACGGCTACGCCATCACCCGGAATCATTATCTCCCCATCCCCTAAAAAACAAGAAAATCTGACGGTTCCCCACCGTCAGATTTTCTATGCTTCCCCGACGCCCAACTGTAGGGCGGGGACATGTCCTGTTGAATCAGCGGCTCTGTCTGCGTGGGCAAA
>CAMAEX010000168.1:0-4487 GCA_945832065.1 uncultured Clostridia bacterium
TCACGGTATCGCAATTAAAATGCGCGTTGCACATTTTAATTGGTGATTGGTATAAGTGCGCACAAGCCTACAGCCTGAGATTGCCACGATCGGTTTGCGCAACGATCCCAAAATGAAAAAATGGGCAGCTTCTCTGCATATGGGAATTGCCGGCGAGAGAAGAAAAAACTTCAGCGTATTTCGACAGAGGCTCGGCACGCTGCGACAACGGAACAGGAGGATACAATGCCGTTACAAGACGATTTGGGAAAGCGCATGAAGACCTACTATGAGGAGATTCCCAGAACAAAACTCATGCGCAGGACGCCGGTTGCCATCTGCGTGGATGGAAAGGCGTTTCATACCTCTACGAGGGGATTTCGGAAGCCGTTTGACGAAGTGCTGACCTGCGCTATGCAGGAGACAATGCGGTATCTTTGCGAGAACGTACAGGGGTGCGTCCTCGGTTATACCCAGTCGGATGAGATCACAATGCTCCTTGTGGATTATCAAAGCTTAGACGCCTCTGCGTGGTTTGATTACGAGGTGCAGAAGATGTGCAGCATTGCCGCGTCAATGGCGACCTTGGCGTTTGCGAAAGCGTTTCAAAAAGAAACAATACGTTGCATCAGTATTGCCGGAGACACGCCGGACTATCAAAGGACACTGCAAGCTGCCATGGAGAAGGACGCGATGTTTGATGCGCGTGTCTTCAACATTCCAAAGGAGGAGGCTGCGAATCTTCTCTACTGGAGGCAATTGGATGCGATTCGGAACAGCATTCTGACATTCGGACAGGCGCATTTCAGTCATAAGCAGCTACAGGGGAGGTCGTGTGCGCAGATCCGAGAGCTGCTGCTGACCGAGAAGGGGATTAACTGGGAGCTGCTGCCTTTGCATTTGCAGCGGGGTAGCTGCTGCGTCAAGGAGATTTATTTGGAGGCAGGCGTCCAACGGAAGCGCTGGTCGGTTGACTTGCATATCCCGATCTTCAAGAGTGAGGGCGGGGAATATATCAACGAACAGCTTCTTTTGCAGCCGGAACAGAACGAGGCAGAGAAATGATCTACATCACCGGAGACTGCCACGCCGACTTCCGAAAATTCAGCAGCAAACGCTTCAAAGCGCAAAAGGAAATGACGCACGAGGACTATCTTATTGTCTGCGGGGACTTCGGCGGCGTTTGGAAGGATGACGAAAGGGAGCGCTATTGGCTCAACTGGCTGTCACAGAAGCCGTTTACTCTGCTTTTCGTGGACGGAAACCATGAAAACTTTGACCGATTGTTCAGCGGTGAGTTTGCAGAGGTGGACTTCCACGGCGGAAGGGCGCACAAGATCCGGGACAATATCTATCATCTAATGCGCGGTTATGTATTTTCACTGTGCGGAAAGACCTTTTTTGCCTTCGGCGGTGCTGCCAGCCACGACATTTGTGACGGAATCCTCGACAGGGAGGACTTTCCAACGGAACGCGCCTTCCAAATGACTTATCGCAATATGCAGCGCGCGGGGAAGCTGTTTCGTGTGAATCACCGATCATGGTGGGCGGAGGAGCTGCCGAGCTATCAGGAGATGGAATGCGGAAGAAGGAGCTTGCGGGAATACGGAAACCGCGTTGACTATGTGATCTCCCACTGTCTGCCATATACACAGGCATTTCTTTTCATGGGTGCGGGAGCGGATCGCCTGAGCGTATACTTCGATGACTTAATGCAAAGTAATTTGCAAATGCAGATGTGGTACTGCGGTCATTATCATGTGGATCGGCAGTTGACGGAGCGATTCCGTGTTTTGTATGACGATATCGTTCGCATTGAATGAGATGGCGGAGGTTATGAATATAGTGCCTGCAGCGGCAACTTTTTGACCGTTTCGGAACAATTGACTTTTAGGGCGAGGGGGACTATAATGGACAAAACATCAATTCGGAGGTAGCTATGGACATTGTTCTGATCGCCAATATCATTTCCTTTGTGGGTGCCGTGATCATGGTCATCAGCGGCCTGCTGAAAACCAAGCGCACCATCCTCATTGCACAGAATGTTCAGTTTTCCATTCAGGCGGTGGGCAACATCATGCTGGGCGGCTATTCCGGTGCTGCCATCAACCTGATCAGCATCGTGCGCAATGTTTTTTGCGTGTTCGTGCCCTTTACCTGGCTGTGGAAGATCGTATTCATTGTCCTGCAGGTCGGTTTGACTGTCTGGGTCAACGGGCTTGCGCTGATCGGCTTGCTGCCGCTGGCTGCGGCCTGCCTGTTCACGGTATTCCTGGACACCAAGAACGACGTTCTGCTGAAGGCCGTTCTGACGGTGGCGCAGATGATGTGGGCTGTGTATGACTTCTCCATCCGAAACTATGCCTTCTTTGTCTTTGACATTCTGACCATCCTCTCGAACCTGATCGGTATCTTCCTGCTGATTCGTAAGGGCGGCTCCCTGCGGAAAGCGCAGCCGAAGGAGTAGGCGGACGCCCGTGCCGAAGCCAAATAAGCAAGAGACATCCCTGCTTCAGTGGCATAGATCCCTGTGCTCATGCCGAATACGGAACCAAACAAAGTTTGGAGTGGCGTTGTTGAAGCAGCGACACTCTGTTTATTTCTCCAAGACAAATTTTGGGAAGGGAGTTGCTGTTTCCGCCTTCTGCACATAGGGGGTTGCCAACTGATCCCGGCAGTGCTTGCGTGCCGGGTCGCCGCGCCCTACGGACGATGGCTGCTTCGGTATTATAAAAAGCAGGAGCTTTCCGTTTGCGGAAAGCTCCTGCTTGTCTTCTTATTCAGGTCAAGGCTGCTGCGGCTGCGTCTGCCCGTTCGCAGAAGAGGCGGACTTTTTCGATGTCCTTTTCCATGACGCCGTCGTTGTATTTATAGCTGGTCTTTGTCAGAGAGTCAACACCGTAGGGACGGATCTCACGGATGCATTCTTCCACATTGTCCGGCCCCAGACCGCCGGCGATGATGACAGGCACATTGACGGAGCGGACGATCTCCGCATCAATGCTCCAATCATGGGTCAGACCGCTGGCGCCGATGCCGGTATCCGCTGCGAGACCGGAGTCGGTCAGAATGAAATCGCAGAAGGTGGCGTAGTGCTTCGCCCGTTCTACGGCGGCGGGCCCGTCAACCAAAACTGCCTGCATCAGCTTGACACCGGGGCACTCTTTGTGCAGACGCTCCGCGAATGCCTCGTCTGCGGTATATTCCATGCCGGCGATGTGCAGAATGTCGGGCTTTACACGCTTGGTGATAAAGAGCATTTCCTCGACATCCTTGTTCAGCATGATGGCGACACACTTGACGCCTCTGCGCTTTGCCTCCGCGAAGATGCGGTCTACAACATCAAAGGGAACGCGATGTGCGGGAACGCCGCCGCTCTGCATGGGGACAAGACCGATGTGGTCGGCACCCGCATCCATGGTGGCAACGCTTTCATTGTAGTTTACGAGCGAATAGATTTGCTTGATCATAGTCAATCACACTTTCCTTTCAAGATGATATGAGCACTTCTTCACAAAGCAGGGGAGACACGGTATTCGGCGATTGCAGGGTGAGGCTGGCTGCCTTTTGGGTCATTTCACCGATCCGACGCAGCGGAAGCGTCTCACCGAAGCGGTAGCGCGCCCAGCAGATGACCGCCATGCTGCAATCCCCGGCACCGTTAACACTGACGATCTCCGTCTTGACGATGGGGACAAGGGCGCTCTCTTGCCGATTGCAGCAGAAGATGCCGTCCTTCCCCAAAGAGATAAAGAGGTTTTTGACCCCCATGTCCAGCAGGAACTCTGCGGCACGGCGGGCGGAGCTTTCGTCGGTGATCTCAATGCCGGTCAGAAGCTGCGCCTCTAAACCGTTGGGCTTGAAGCCGTCCAAGCGGGGCAGCAGCGGACGCAAACGGGGCAGCTTGATGGTAGAGACGGGGTCGGCGTACATGGGAACGGTGCAGTTTTCCGCCAGCCATTGAATGCTTTCTTCGCTGATGTTGGCATCGACTACGCACAGACTTGCATGGTTGATCAGCTCCCTGCGCGCGTCCAAAAAAGCGGGGGTCACGCGGGTGATCAGCTCCATGGCGTTGACGGCGGACATCATCTCGCCCCGGTTATCCGTTACATAGAGATAGGTGCAGCTTTTTCCGCCTGAAATGCGCTCGGCGTATTTCAGAGAAATGCCGTCATTCCTGCATTCTTCCTCTAAGATCTTGCCGAAATGGTCATCTCCGAAAACGGTGATCAGCTCCACGGGAACGCCTAACTTCGCCAGATTTTGGGCGATATTGTGACCGACACCGCCGGCAGACAGCTCAACTGTGCCAATGTTGGAGTCTTTTTCACGGTAGATCTCGCCGCACAGACCTGCAACATCCATGTTCAGTCCGCCGATAACGACCACATATGTCTGATTATCCATTCTACAATCCTCCTCTATACAAGTCTCTAATATAAACCCATTATATCATTTTGTTCGACGGAACACAACATGTTTTTATCATTGACAAATGAACATTT
>CAMAEX010000169.1:0-4467 GCA_945832065.1 uncultured Clostridia bacterium
TGCCACGTCGCTTCGCTCCTCGCAATGACATGTCGGGGACTTTTTCGACACGCTGGCAATTAAAATGTGCGTTGCACATTTTAATTGGTGATTGGTATGAATGTCCGAGACAAGAAATCGTCTCCCGTCCTGCACGGAGAATCGCTTTGCTCAATCCTTCCTGTCAAACAGGTATTTTCGGCACGCCCTCATTTTTGAAAGGATTGCGATGATCACGATGCTACCGATGACAGACGCTGCTTCTAAAAACAGCAGTTTGACTGAGCGGTGCCATCCGGAGAAGCTCATATACCATACAAGCAGTGACATGATAAGAATATGGACGAAATAGATCCCGAAACACATTTTGGAAAGCGCCGTGATTGCGACCTTCAGACGCGCAAACAAGTGCGAGAAGCGGCGGAGCGCTTCAAAAAGGAACACGGCGCACAGCAGGAGCGCGGGAAAATCGTAGTTTAGCAGATAATTTTCTGGCTGCTGATAAGCATAGAATTGCAAGGCACAGCAGACAGCGAAGAGCAGACCGGCAGCCGTAAGGACCATCCAATTGCGCAATTTTGACAGCTTTTCCCGGCTGACCCAATAGCCTGCAAAGATGTACAGATAATACATGGAGCAAAGATTCGAATCCCGAAGGATGGAGGAGAGCTGTGCCTGCCCTTGAAACGAACGAAAGGCGTTGACCATCGGCAGGAGCATCGTTCGCAGAAAGACCAGCGCAAGAGGAAGGCATAAATAGCGTGCGGGGACCTTTTCCTTCACAATCACAGCGAACAGGATCGTAGTGTAAAGGCAGAGGATCATGGGCATATACCACATGCTGTCAAAAGCCGTCTGGTCGATAAAAAGCATCGTCTTGAAAAGCCCAAGGACGGCACCGCCAAAGCCTTCTGTTTCAAGGGTATGATTGCCGGGATGGAGCAGAAGAATGAACCAATACATTAGAAAATACCAGATCTCCGTAGTAATCAACAAACTGAGCAGATTGTGTTTGTAGAAGCGTTTCACCTCCTGCCCGTTTTCGATCCGCTTATTCAGCAGCAGAGCGCCGGAGATCATTAAAAACAGCGGAACGCCGACCCGGCTGAACACCGTGACGACAGTTTTCAGAATCGTAGATGCAAGTGAGATTTCCAAGAATTCCTGCATTTGGTTCGTAAAGTTGTCGTAGGAGCGGTTTACGGCGTGATTGAGCGAGATGCTGAGAATGGCGAGCACGCGGGCGACATCAAGATAGAACTGCCACCCACCGGACTTCTCGATCTGAAGAGGTGTTTGCATTGTGATGCACCTTCCTTGTTCAGCGCTTTATCGTGAAAGCAGTGGATACCGTTTTGCGGAGAATACAACTGATTTTCCCTATTTTATCACAAAATCCTCTGCCGATAAAGTCCCAAATTTGAGATTTCCTACACCGACTATGCATTTTTTGTGAAGCCCTGCGGCAGAACGAAAAATGTCGGCGCTCGTCTGCCTTGCGCTTTGGCTTGCAGCGTGATATACTGTTTGCAAAACCATAGGAGCGTCACGATGGAAGCATATCGAATTTTAGCGGTTGACGATGATTCGTCGATCCTGAATATTATAGAAACGACACTTTCGCGGGAGGACTATACGGTGCTGACCGCTACGGACGGGAATGCTGCCTGCCGCCTCGTTGCACGGGAAAAGCCGCATTTGATCATTATGGATGTGATGATGCCGCAGTGCAACGGCATTCTTGCGACCATTCGCATTCGGGAGGAGAGCAATGCGCCGATTTTAATGCTCTCGGCAAAGGCGGAGGGGAGTGACCGCGTGCTCGGTTTGCAGGCGGGAGCGGACGATTATCTGGTTAAGCCTTTTTATCAACAGGAGTTGCTGGCGCGGGTCAGAGCGTTGCTGCGGCGCTATAATGACCTCGGCTCTATCCGCGAGGCATCGCGCGGCAGCTTGATTGAAATCGGTCGGGTTTGCCTGGATACCGAGAACAAGCGCCTGACGGTGGATGGCGAAGCGGTTCATTTGACCGCGACGGAGTATAAAATCCTGCGGCTTTTGATGTCGAATCCGGACAGGGTTTTCTCCGCCGAGGAAATTTATGAGCGCGTTTGGAACACGGACGCTTATGCTGTTGAGAACACCGTCATGGTACATATCAGTCGGATTCGGGAAAAGATCGAGCGGAATCCGAAAAAGCCGGAGTATTTAAAGGTGCATTGGGGGATTGGGTATGCGTTCGAAAAACCGTAGCCTCCTGCGCGGGCTGCTATGCCTGCTGATCTCCGCGTGTCTCGCGGGCGGCTGCGCCCTGCTGCAATTATCGGAGCAGGCAAGAGAGGACGAAACGAGAGAGACGACCGCCACGGCGGTGCGGGATACGACAATGGTGACGGAGGCAGAGGATATTTCACCCATAACCACGGCAACCGCACCTCTGACAGAGGAAAGCGAAACGGAGACGACTGCGGAGGCGACGTATTACGCTGACAGTGTGCAAAAACTTTGGATCGCGGCAGTGGTGTTGCTTGTGATCGGCATACTGTCAGCTCTGCTGTTTGTTCTGCTCAAGCCGCAGACGCTGCCGCTTTTAGGACCGGAGGGAGAACTGCTCGTGCTTCCGGTTGCCACTTTTTTGTTTCTGCAAATGCGGGCATTGGAGCCTTTGCCCGCTGCGGCGCTGCAACTCCTTCTTGGTGTATTGATCCTATATCTTTTACACGGACTCTGGTCGTGGATCTTTCGTCGCTTGCCGCTGCCGTGGAGCGCGGTGTACCGCATTTGCGCAAGGCTTTCCAAACGGAGCATTGGCGCGGGCTTCCTGTTTCAGAGCCTTTGGACGGCGGCGGCTGCGTTATGTGCGGCTGTGTGCCTTGGACTGTGTACGCTCAGCTCGTTTTTCGCGCTTTTCTGTGCCGCGTTTGCGGGAATCACGCTGCTCTCCGCGCTCAGCTTTCGAAAATCGGCGCGCGGTATTGACCACCTGACGGAACAGATCGGCAGGCTTTATGCAGGAGAGAAGGTTGCAGTCGGGGAGGGTATCTTTGCCGAAGCAGAGACGCGATTGAGTGAGCTTGGCAAGCAGCGTGACGAGGCAATTCAAACTGCGGTTACGAGCGAGCGCTTTAAGGTCGAGTTGATTTCCAATGTCTCCCACGACCTGCGCACGCCGCTGACTGCCATCCTCGGCTACGGTGAACTGCTGCAAAAGGAAGTGCTGTCCGAGCAGGGGAGAGAGCAGCTCAACCGCCTCAATCAAAAAGCGGGTTATATGCGTGAACTGGTCGAGTCGCTTTTTGAATTGACCAAGGTATCCAGCGGCGCGGAGGCATCCAAGGTTGAGGCGCTTGACTTGCTCCGTCTGCTCGAACAGACCGTCGGGCTGTTTGACGATCAGCTCACCACGGCAGGGCTGACGGTGCGGCGGCATTATGCGCAGGAGACACTGCCTGTTGTGACGGACGGCGCGCGGCTGCATCAGGTGTTTGCCAATTTGTTAGGCAATGCTATCAAATACGCGCTTCCCGGCACGCGCGTTCACCTGCAGGTGACGGAGGCGGACGGGCGCTGCACGGTGCGTATGACGAATATTGCCTCCTATGAGATGGACTTCTCTCCGACGGAGATCACGCAGTGCTTTGTGCGCGGAGACAAGGCGCGCTCCACAAAGGGCAGCGGGTTGGGGCTTGCCATCGCGCAGACCTACACGGAGTCCGTCGGCGGCAGTTTCCATGTCGAGATCGACGGAGATCAGTTCGCGGCGATTGTAACGATTCCGAAAAACGGAAGCAACAGATAGCACTTCGCGTGTCCTTACCATGAAAATCATGTTGGGCGGGGACAGTCGTAAGCCATGTGCAGGAGCTACCGACTGCGTACAGGAGATTGCCACGTCGCTGCGCTCCTCGCAATGACAAATGGGGTAGCCTTTTTGTGTCATTGCGAGGCGCTTGCGCCGTGGCAATCTCTTCTTCCTGATGTTGTAAATTGTCGGCTATGCAGAGCCTTCCTAAATTTCTCCGCGTTTTAAAATGAAAGAAATTTGTAAGAATTCGGTCGGTTCTTTTGAAAGACACCCCCTTTACCATAAAAGGTACAGGGGGTGCTTTTTTTGGAAAAAAGAGAATCCGGTTTGGATCTTTTGCGCGTCGTTGCGCTGCTGTTTGTTGTGACATTTCATTCTTATCTGAATAACGGATATTATTATGAGGCACAGATGGGCATACCCATGCTGCTTGCGGGCAGTTTTCGCTGGCTGAGTACCTGCTGCGTCGGACTGTTCCTGATGCTGACGGGCTATCTCAAGTCCGACCGCACGGGAATCAAGGATTGCTATCGCGCGCTTGTGCCGGTGCTTCTCGGATATCTGATTGCAGCCACGATCTCGATTCCCGTGCGGCATTTTGTATTTGGGGATCGGCAGAGCCTTGCCATTTGGCTCAAACGACTCTTCGGCTTCAGCGCAGCCTACTACGGCTGGTATGTGGG
>CAMAEX010000170.1:0-4428 GCA_945832065.1 uncultured Clostridia bacterium
TCCTTCACTTCAAAAATTTCTCCGCATACTTTGCAAAGGTACTTCATGGTTTTTTCCTCCTAAATCTATTTAAAAAATGTTTTTATTGAACCTTCTCGAAGTCCGAGGCAGGATGCTTGCATAGCGGGCAGACAAAATCCGCAGGCAGCTCCTCGCCCTCATAGACATAACCGCAGACGGTGCAGCGCCACTGCGTTTTCCCCTTCTGCGCAGGCTTTTCCGGCTTCGGCTTGATATCGGACTGGTAATAGGCATAGGTTGCAGAGGGCGCGCCGGACAGAATTTCCATATCGTCCACCGCGGCGATAAACAGCGTATGGGTGCCCAAATCAATTTCCTGCTCGACGGTAGCGCTGATATAGCCGTTCGTGCCGGCAGTGATATAATAAAGGCCGTTGGCGCTGCGCTTGCAGTCTGCGTAATCCGCGAACTTATCCACCGTTCTCCCCGACTGGAAGCCGAAATGGCGGAAGGTCTCAAACTTGGCTTCCTCGCTCAGGATCGAGACATTGAACTTCTTGCTCGCCTTGATCAGATCATGGGTAAAGTTTGCCTTATTCACGGCAATGCTGATCCGATTGGGCTCACTCGTGACCTGTCCCGCCGTGTTGATGATGCAGCCGCTGTCTCTGCCCTCCGACTGCGCAGTAAGGACAAACAGGCCGTAGGTCAGCTTGTACATTGTTTTCTTGTCCATTCCAATTCCCTCCTCAAGTCATGGCAGCGCCGTCTACATGCAGCACCACGCCGGTAACATAGCTTGCCAGATCGCTCACCAAGTACAGATACGCGTTTGCAATGTCCTCGGGTTCGCCCACCCGTCCCAGCGGGATCCCGGCGGAGATTTTGTCAACAAGCTCCTGCGGCAGCGCCGCCATCATATCCGTCTTGGTCACACCGGGCGCTACCGCATTGACGCGAATATGATCCTTCGCCAGTTCTCTTGCCAGAGATTTCGTCAGACCGTTCACCGCAAACTTCGTCGTCGGATATGCGCAGCCGGAGGGTTGTCCGTACAGGCTGACCATCGAGCTGGTGCTGATAATCACGCCGCCGCCCTGCTCCTTCATGATCCGTGCCGCAGCCTGCGAGCAGACAAACACCGCTTTCAGGTTCAGGTTCACAATTTTGTCGAATTCCTCCACCGTGTAGTCGTAAAGACTGGTTCTGGAAGAGACACCTGCGTTATTGGCAAGGATGTCTACCCTCCCGAAGCGTTCCTTGACCGCCGCAAAGGACTCTGCCACCGCATCAGGGTCGCACAGGTCGGGCCAGATACCCATAATACGGTCAGCATAGTCGGGTAGCTGTTCGAGCGCCTTGTCCACCGATTCCTTGCGTGAGCCGACAATTGCCACATTTGCTCCGTTCTCTAAATACTTTTTTACAATGGCAAACCCGATCCCTCGGGTGCCGCCGGTCACAATTGCTGTTTTCCCTTGTAGCATTTTAACATCCTCCTAATTAAAATTATCCGTTATGATCGGACATTTCTTCGCAATGCATTCTATTTCTGCACTCCGGGCAGAGATAATATACCTTCAGATCATAATATAAAAAGCCTTCTCCCAACTGCTCCCGCAGCGGTGCGGTTAGATCCTCAAAGGTAATATCCAAAATTCTCCCGCATTGTTTGCAGACCAGATGATCGTGCTTTTTGACTGTGTCATACCGATCCGGCATTCCTTCCACGGATACCTTGTGGATCAGTCCGGATTCACAAATCTTGTTCAAATTGTTATATACCGTCGCCAAAACAACCGCAGGATACCGCAGCTTCAGCTTCTCAAATACCTCATTGGCTGTTAAATGTGCATGAGAGGCAATGATGATCTCATAAATGGCTCTTTCATACTTCGTCATTTTTCGTCATTCCCGGTCACAATTTAGAATCATTCTAATATCACTATAGCAATTCTATTTCTGATTGTCAAGAATATCTTGCCGGATTGTAAAAATTTTTCCTTTTCTTTTTATGACACGGAGCCTTCTGAGCGATTTGCAGGTCGCTATGTAATATCTTTTTTCGCTGCGGGGTATTGCTTTTCAGGCATTGCGCATACTAAGCACAAGACTTTTGGGAGGCTACACTATGGAATCAGCTCATCGCGGAAAGCAAAGCATCGAGTTTTTACACAGACCCGCAATTCTGTCCTTCGCCTCTGTCGCAGGAAAAAAAGAGGCGCAGGGGCCGCTGGCGAATTGCTTTGACATTGTCTCTGAGGATACAACCTTCGGAGAAAAGTCATGGGAGAAGGCAGAGACGCAAATGCAAAAAAACGCCCTGCAGCTTGCGCTGGACAAGGCGGGTATGACGGAAAAGGACTTAGACGCTGCTTTTGTCGGCGATCTTTTAAATCAATGTGTCGGTTCCAGTTTTTCCATGCGGGGAAACGGAATACCGACACTAGGACTGTATGGTGCCTGCTCCACAATGGCGGAGAGTCTGCTTTTGGCAGGCATGAGCATCAGCGCAGGCTTTTGCAGACGCGCGTTGGCGCTCACCTCGTCGCATTTTGCCTCCTCTGAGCGTCAGTATCGCTTTCCGCTCGGTTACGGCGGGCAGCGCACCCCGACGGCGCAATGGACGGTAACGGGCGCAGGGGCGGTAATTCTCGGTCAGACGGGTAACGGTCCCTTCTTGCGCAATGCGACCATCGGCACAATTGTTGACCGCGGCATTAAGGATGCCAATAATATGGGCGCAGCTATGGCACCGGCGGCGTTCGAAACCCTGCGGGCACATTTCGATGATCTTTCTCTCGCACCGGAGGACTACGACCTGATCGTCACGGGCGATCTAGGAAAGCTCGGGCATCAAATTGTAAATGAGCTGTTCTCCCGTGAGGGCGTACGGCTTGGGACACGCTATCAGGACTGCGGCATGATGATCTTTGATTTGGAAAAGCAGGATGTCCATTGCGGCGGCAGCGGCTGCGGCTGCAGCGCAAGCGTTCTGTGCGGACATTTGCTCGGAAAAATGCTCCGCCATGAGCTGACTCGCCTGCTTTTCTGCGGCACGGGTGCGCTGCTGTCGCCGCTTACCACGCAGCAGGGCGAATCCGTTCCTGCGGTCTGTCACGCAGTCTCCATTGAAACAGAAAGGAGCTGAAGCAATGGACTATTTGAAAGCATTTTTGGTCGGCGGTCTTTTTTGCGTGATTGGACAGCTTCTGATCGACAAGACAAAGCTGACCCCGGCGCGAATCTTGGTTTCTTACGTTGTCATCGGGGTGATTCTCGGCGCGGTCGGGTTATATCCAAAGCTGGTCGACTTTGCAGGCGCGGGTGCGACCGTTCCTTTAACCGGTTTTGGGAATCTACTCGCCAAGGGTGTCAAGGAAGGCGTGCAGGAAAAAGGGTTCCTCGGCATTTTTACGGGCGGACTGACTGCGGCGGCAGGCGGCGTCGGCGCTGCGATTCTTTTCGGCTGGCTTGCAGGTCTGATTTTTAAGCCGAAGGATAAATAACCCCGGCGCGGGTATACTACCGATGCGGTTTAGACCGCAAAACGACTTTTGGGAGGTTACGGATATGGAAAATCGTAATCAGAATCAGAACAACCGTCAGAATCAGCAGAACCAGCAGAACCAGCAGAATCAGCAGAATCAGCAGAACCAGCAGAACCAGAACCGCAAGTAAACAGCTTGCAAAAAAGCAGTGCCGCGGGAATACCCACGGCACTGCAAAGCTTTATTTATCAGTTTTTGACCGTTCCGTCCGCATTAAAAACAGGCAGCTTTTCCAAATAAATAATGTCTCCTCGATCCTGCGCGTCACCCTCTGCAAGGATAGCCATTCGTCCGGCAACGATACCGCCCGCTTCCAGCACAAGCTTTTCGATTGCCGCAAGAGATTCTCCCGTGGAAATGACATCATCGACGATCAGGATTCGCTTGCCGCGCATCAATTCTGCGTCTGCCGTGTCAAGATAGAGATGCTGCTCCTTCGCGGTAGTGATGGAGTTGACCGCAACATCAAACACACCGGACATGTAGAGCTTCGGGGCCTTGCGCGCGAGAAAATATTTATTCTGCCCGCTCTGACGTGCCATTTCATGAATCAGCGGGATTCCCTTTGCCTCCGCAGAGATCATATAGTCATATTCCGGAGCCTTTTTCAGCAGGGCGCCGGCAGTTGCGACCGTTAGCTCAACGTCACCGAAAATGACGAAGGCACCGATATAGAGGTCGTCCGAAACCTTGCAAATGGGAAGATCTCTTGTCACGCCGGCAATCGTCATTGTGTAATGCATAGTACATTCTCCTTTACCTTTTCCTTGTCGAAGCAATCATGCTTTTTTATTATATCGTTCTTCACACAAAATGTCAATTCTTCTTCTTGAATTATTCCGTATAATTTCGCGCTTCCTCGCCACCCTAAGCCTGAGGTGATAGAAATGGAGAACGATATTCCAATGCTCAACTC
>CAMAEX010000171.1:0-4427 GCA_945832065.1 uncultured Clostridia bacterium
AGACGCCGCTGACGCGGCGTCTGTTTCATAAGATGAGGAAAGAAATGGAACATGTCTTGATCACGGGAGGCAGCCGGGGTATCGGCGCAGCCGCAGTTCGCGCTTTCTCCGCCGAGGGCTTTGAAGTCTCCTTTTTCTATGCAAAAAATCACGCGGCAGCGCAGGCCGTCTCAGCGGAGACGGGCGCAAGAGCGATCTGCTGCGATGTTGCCGATGCGGCAGCCGTCCGCGCGGCATCGGCAAAGCTTCCGCCGGTGGATATTCTTATCAATAACGCGGGCATCTGCCACTATGGGCTGATCTCACAAATTTCCGAGGCACAATGGCAGCGCCTGTTTGCGGTGAATGTACACGGGATCTATCATTGCGTCAACGCCGTTTTACCCGCGATGCTGCAAAAGCAGTCGGGCTGTATTTTAAATGTCGCCTCCATGTGGGGGCAGGTCGGCGCATCCTGCGAGGTTGCCTACTCTGCAACAAAGGGCGCGGTGATCGCGTTGACAAAGGCGCTGGCGCAGGAGCTGGGTCCGTCTCACATCCGCGTCAACTGCGTCTCCCCCGGCGTGATCCTGACGGATATGTGCGCCTCCGTCGGAGACGAGACGCTGCGTGATCTGGCGGAGCAGACCCCCTTGGGGAAAAACGGCTCGCCCGACGATGTCGCCGAGGCGCTTTTATACCTCGCCCGCGCCAACTTCGTAACCGGACAAAACCTGCCGGTCAACGGCGGCTTTGTGGTATAGTCCGCTGACCGCCACAAGATATAGGTCACCGCCAAAATTCGCACTGAAAAATTTCATATTTTCTGCGGTCGTCTGTGCTTGTCCCTATCGCTGCCTTATGCTATAATAGGATTGCTGAAATCAAACCAACTTTTTACGCGCATATCGTCGGTATCGGCGATATGCGCGACAGACTGTCAAATAACTACAGTTTTGTCATTGCGAGACCCCGAAGGGGTCGTGGCAATCTCGCAGAATCATTTAGCATCTTGTATGTATTCCGGCGAATACGAAACTTTTTCTATTAGATTGCCACGTCGCTTCGCTCCTCGCAATGACACATCGGGGGCTTTTTCGACACGCTGACGCGCATATCGTCGGTATCGGCGATATGCGCGATGCAATCATATATGCGATAAGGAGATAGAGATATGCAGAGCGTAACGCTGACAACCGAAGAAACTCGCAAGCTGCTTTCATGCAGTTGTCCCGACGCGGTGGCGCTCTATCTTTACCGCAAATCAAAGCAGCCGCTGGAAACGGCGATGGACGCGCTGCATTTTACCGCCCCGCAGATCGTTGCAGCAAAGGAATGTCTGATGCAGTTGGGTCTTTGGGATTCGCCGGCAAAGCCTGCCCTTGCTCCGGAAAAGCCTGTTTATACGGACGCCGATCTGCGCGAGGCGATGCGCGACAACCGCGCGGCATTTTCCAAGCTGGTCGGCGAGGCACAGCGGCGGCTCGGTCGGACGCTCTCCACCGAGGAGCTGAAAACGCTGCTCTCCTTTACGGACTATCTGCGTCTGCCGACGGAGGTGGTGGGTCTGCTGCTGAATTACTGCATTGAGCGCAACCGACGAAAGGGGATCCGCGCTCCCTCCATGCGCACCATTGAGAAAGAGGCGTATCATTGGGCGGACGAGGGCATTGAGACCATTGAAGCGGCTTGCTTCCATGTGGAAGCGCAGCGGCGTCTTTTTACGCGGATACAGCAGCTCCGGCTGATGCTGCAAATCGATAACCGCAAGCTGACCGCCGAGGAGGAGCGCTATCTGACAACTTGGGTCTCGATGGGCTTCCCCGATGCGTCGATCAACCTCGCCTATGAACGCACCTGTAATCAGATCGGTTCGTTCAAATGGCCTTACATGAATTCCATTCTCAAAAGCTGGCACGAGAAAAATCTGCATACGCCGCAGGAAATTGCCTTGGGAGACGGCGCACCTCCCTCCGTATCGAGGCGAAAGAGGGACGGCTTCCAGCGGCATGGCGACAAGCTCTCTCCGCTGGCAAAGAAAGCGGTGCAGAACGCACTGAAAGAAGATCAGGAGGACTGACATATGCCATACAGCGAGGACATTCTCCGCCGCGCACGGGAACGCCTGATGCAGGCGCGGCTGGCGCATGAGCGGGAGTATGAAGCGCATTTGCGCATCGCCTATGAGCGCTATCCCCGTCTTGCCGAGATCGACCGCACCCTCCGTCTCACTATGACGCAGCTTATGGCAGCCACGCTGCGGAAGGGAGAAGATCCCGCAGAAGCCGTTGCAAAAGTTCGCGACAAGAATCTCGCTTTGCAGCAGGAGCGGGATTGGATCATTGAGGCGGCCGACTTCGAGGAAGGCTGGCTGGATGATGCGCCGCTCTGTGAAAAGTGCGGCGACACCGGCTATCGCGGTGCGCAGATGTGCACCTGCCTGCACGAGTTATGCTGTCAGGAGCAGCGGCTTGCTCTGTCGAATCTGCTCGGCTCGGGCAAGGATACCTTTGAAAACTTCCGTTTGGATGTCTATCCCGACACTTATGACAACGACCTCGGCACGACGCCGCGCCGCTTAATGCAGTCAAACCTCCGCATGTGCGCAAAATACGCGCAAAGCTTTACCCCCGCCTCGGGCAGCCTGCTGTTTACCGGCGCAACCGGACTTGGGAAAACCTATATGTCCGCCTGTATTGCCCGTCAGGTGGTTGACCGCGGCTACGGCATTGTTTATGACACTGCCACACATTTATTTGCAGATTTCGAGGCGGAAAAATTCGGCGCAGAGCATGAGGAAGAGGGTAAACATACCCGCAAGTACTTTGCATGTGACCTTTTGATCATAGACGATCTCGGCACGGAGCTGACAACGCAGTTTACCATCTCCGTGCTCTACGATCTGGTCAATACGCGTATGATGGAAAACCGCGCCACCATCATCTCGACCAATATGGAAGACCGCGAATTTGAGCGGCGCTACAGCCCGCAGATCGCCTCCCGCGTCATCGGGACCTATCGCTTGGTGCAATTTGCCGGGGACGATATTCGCAGACAATAGGAGGGAGCTATGAAGGTATTGCTTTTGAACGGCAGCCCAAATGCCAACGGCTGCACCTTTACCGCGCTCAGCGAGGTGGAAAAGGTTTTAAAAAATCACGGCATGGAAACGGAGCTTTTCCAAATTGGGAAGAAGCCGATCGCCGGCTGCATTGCCTGCCGCAAATGCAAGGACGGAATCCCCTGCATTTTTGATGACGGTGTCAACGAGCTTGCCGCAAGACTGGACGAATTTGACGGCATCGTGATCGGCGCACCCGTCTACTATGCAGGTCCCGCCGGTCAGGCGACGGCGTTTCTTGACCGGCTTTTCTACAGCGCAGGAAATAAGCTCAAAGGAAAGCCCGGTGCCGCAGTTGTCTCCTGCCGCAGAGGCGGCGCATCGGCTGCATTTGACCGTCTGAATAAGTATTTCTCCATCAACTCCATGCCGATCGTCACCTCCCAATACTGGAATCAGGTACACGGCAATACGCCCGAGGAGGTATTGCAGGACGAAGAGGGTTTACAGACGATGCGCACCCTTGGAGAGAATATGGCATGGCTTCTTCGCTGCATCGAGGCGGGCAAGGCAGCAGGTATTGCAGCGCCGAATTATGAAAAACCGGTGCGCACCAACTTCATTCGCTGAAGCATACAGAGCACAGCCGTAAGGAGGACAATATGAAAATTCAGGAATCGGCAGAGAATTATTTAGAGACGATCTTGATCCTCACGCACCGCAATGGGATCGTCCGCTCTATCGACATTGCGAACGAGCTGGAGTTCTCCAAGCCCAGCGTCAGCATTGCCATGCGCAATCTGCGGGAAAACGGCTATATCAGCGTCGGAGAGGGCGGCAGCATCACCCTGCTCCCTGCAGGCTTGGAGATCGCGGAGCGGATCTATGAGCGCCATACCGTCTTAACCGAATGGCTCATCTCGCTGGGCGTGTCCCCAAAGACCGCTGCAGAGGATGCCTGCCGCATCGAGCATGTGATCAGCGCGGAAAGCTTCACCGCGATCAAAGGCTGCACCTCCGTCCGCAAACCTTGACTACCGTGCAGTGACATCTTCCCACCGAGCGCATCAACGGCAGTCGAGGGGAAAGAAAGCGTTTGTCACCACTCAGCTCTTCCTACTCCGACACGCCATACGCATATAGAAGAGCATCGACCCGCGCAGCAACGAAGGCTGCGCGGGTCGATGCTATTATCGGAACCAAACAAAGACACAAAAACAAATGAAGATCGTGAAGCCCACCAAAAATACGCCTGCAACCAACATCGCTGCCTTAAAAGACGCAAACATCAATGCGCGTCTCTCGCGTTTGTCCAGCTTTCGATAGGCATCGGGATCCTCCTCCATGAGCTGCCGACGATATTGCGCCTCGGGGGATTCTTCCTCCC
>CAMAEX010000172.1:0-4420 GCA_945832065.1 uncultured Clostridia bacterium
TCTGGAATCTGTCGATTTTGACGAAAATTTTTTAAGGAAAAACTGAAACATTCTGACGAAAATTTCTTACACTGTTTGTCGATTTTGACGAAAAACTATCAAAAGTTCATAAAAAATCCACGCTGATTTGAAATAAAATGTATAAAACCTCTTGCATTTTGCTGGATTTTGGAGTAATATATACTCATAAATTTGCCGAATCTCGGCATTTTTCCGAAAGGTGAAGGAGGACGGCTTATGTCAAGTCGTATTTTTCAGAGCGTGGTAGATCAGCTTACGGCGGCATCTCAATCCTGTGTCGGTGTGATCGACGCGGAGGGAACGGTAATTTCCGCTGGAGAAAGCGCCCTGATCGGGGAACGCTGGCCAGAGGGGGCTGCGGCAGTTGCGGCTATGCCGGAAAGCCCCGTTTCCGTTGACGGAAGAACCTTTATGGCGTTGAAGGGCTGGAATCCGACCTTCGGCTTTATTGCCTTTGTTTCGGGGACAGGTGAGTATGCAAATTCGCTTTGCCGTATGGCGCAGGTTTCCCTCAACTTTACAAAGACCTACTATGAAGAAAAACACGATAAGGGAACCTTCGTAAAGAATATTATCACGGATAATATCCTACCGGGCGACATCTATATCCGCGCAAAGGAGCTGCATTTTCAAACCGATGTGCCGCGTGCGGTATTTCTTGTGCGCCAGCGCGGCAGAACGGATGTGGCGGTCGTTGAGCTGCTGCAGACGATGTTTGCCGATCAGCAGCAGGAATTTGTCGTCAGTGTGAACGAGTCGGACATCGCCGTGATTCGACAGGTCGCGCCCGATACAAGCGCCGAGGAGCTGACCCGCCTTGCAAAAACGATCGAAGAGCGCTTGAAGACGGAACTGTTTACGCGCACCACAATCGGTATCGGCACTGTCGCGGAGCATCTGCGTGAGCTTGCCGATTCCTATAAGGAGGCGCAGGTCGCAATTGAGGTCGGCAAGGTGTTTGACACCGAAAAGACCGTGATTAACTATGAAAACCTTGGCATCGGCCGCCTGATCTATCAGCTACCGACGACGCTTTGCGAAATCTTCCTCTCCGAAGTGTTTAAGAAAAACTCCATCGAGTCGCTCGATCAGGAGACACTGTTTACCATCAATATGTTCTTTGAAAACAGCCTCAATGTTTCCGAGACCTCTCGCAAGCTGTTCGTACATCGCAACACGCTGGTCTACCGCTTGGAGAAGATCAAAAAGCTGACCGGTCTGGATCTGCGTGAATTTGACGACGCGATTATTTTCAAGGTCGCTCTGATGGTGAAAAAATACCTCGCCTCGCGCGAAAACAGAATGGGATAAGAAATTTGGTGTTATTTTATGATTGACTTGATCAACGTTACAAAAACCTATGAAACCGGCACGCACGCGCTCAATGGCATTGATATGCACATTGATGACGGAGAGTTCGTATTTTTGGTTGGACAGTCCGGCTCGGGCAAATCAACCATCATCAAGCTGCTGACGGCGGAGCTGAAGCCAACCTCCGGCTCCATCATGGTGAACGGCTATAAGCTTGAGTCCATCAAGCGTTCTTCGATTCCGTATATGCGCAGAACGCTTGGCGTCATTTTCCAGGACTTCCGTCTGATTGAGAATAAGACGGTCTATGAAAATGTCGCCTTTGCCATGCGTGTGATCGGCGCTTCCAACAAGGAGATCAAAAAGCGCGTGCCCTATGTGCTGGAGCTGGTCGGGCTGGAAAATAAAGGTCGCCGCCTGCCGAACGAGCTGTCCGGCGGTGAGCAGCAGCGTGTCGCCATCGCCCGCGCTCTGATCAATAATCCCACGATGATCATTGCCGACGAGCCGACGGGCAATCTTGACCCTGCGCGTTCCTTTGAAATCATGCTTCTTTTGGAGCAGATCAACGCGCTCGGCACTACTGTCATGGTCGTTACCCACGAAAAGGGACTGGTCGATCGCTTCACAAAGCGCGTGGTCGCAATCGACGAGGGCAAGGTAATCAGCGACGGAATGGACGGGTATTACAACTATGAAGCATAATAATTTCGGCTATCTGATGGGCGAGGGTGTCCGCGCGATGTTTAAGCATGGCTTTATGTCCTTCGCCGCGATCTGCATTACGGTCGCCTGCCTTGTTATTGTCAACAGCTTCCTGCTGATCTCCTATAATATGAGCTTGATGGTCGATGACCTGCAAAAGAAAATGGAAGTGGTCGTCATCATCGACGAAACCTATACCGAGGCGGAGTCTAAGAGCGTCGGTTCAGAGATCAACCTGATTGAAAACGTCGATAATGCCAAATTTGTCTCGCGTGAGGAGGCGCTGGAGGACTTCATCGGTGATTCCGACAGGTCCTTGTTTGAGGGCTTGGATCCCGAGAATTTCCGCGACCAATATGAGATTACCTTGGTGGATAACGCAAAGGTTGCGGAGACAAAAGCCGCGCTGGAGCGGGTCAGCGGTGTGGCAGAGGTGCACGCGCCGGACGAGATGGCCAATGCGCTGGCGACCATTCGCAATGTGCTGTATGTGGCTACGATTGCGATTGCTTCCGTTTTGCTCATTGTCTCGCTGATCATCATCTCCAATACCATTCGTCTTGCGATGCTTGACCGCCGCGAGGAGATCGGTATTATGAAGATGGTCGGCGCGACCAACGGATTTATCCGTTTTCCGTTCCTGATCGAGGGCTTTTTCCTCGGATTATTCGGCGCAGTGATCTCCTTTTTCGTCGAATGGGGCCTTTATGTGGTGATCCGCAATGCGATCATCAGCACGGACTTGCAGTTTATTACGTTTGTTCCGTTTTCGGATGTCATTCTGGCGATGGTCGCGTCCTGTGCGGGCGCCGGCTTCTGCATCGGTATTTTAGGCAGTCTTCTGTCAATTCGCAGGTTCTTGAAGGTTTGATGTCTTTTACGGATATCGCTTATGGTTAGGAGGAATAGGGATGTATAAGTACAGGAGAATTATTGTCTCCGGCATTGCGCTGCTACTCGTTCTCTCGCTGCTTGCCGGCTTTATCGTGATGATCGTCAACGCGAAGACCTCTGCGGAAATTCAGGCGGAGATTGACGCGCTGGAGGAGCAGTCGGATGAGCTTGCCGCAGAGCGGGAAAAGTTAGAGGGCGAGATCGCGGAGAATGAATCCAAGACCCTGACGGTCGTCGAGCAAAAGGCGCAGGTCGATCAGGAGATCGAGCTGACCCGTCAGGAGGTCGAGGTCGTCAATGAGCAGATTCACCAATACAATATGCTGATCGCCGAAAAGCAGGCGGAGCTGGATGAATTAGAACAAAAGCAGTCGGAACTGTTTGACCGCTACAGCCTGCGTATGCGTGCCCTGCAAGAGCGCGGCAGTATTTCCGTCTGGTCGGTCATTTTGGAATCGGAAAGCTTTTCGGATTTGCTGCGCAATCGCGTCATGATTGAGGAGATCGCGCTGGCGGATCAGCGGATGATGGATGAAATGCGTTCGGTTGCCGCTGAAATTTTGGAGGCAAAGGATGAGCTTGCTGCCGAGAAGGCAAAGTTAGAGCAGAAAAAAGCGGAGCTTGCCGAATCGGAGACGCACCTTGCGGAAAAACGCGAGGAATCCGACGCACTGCTGACGCAGCTTGTTTCGGATAAGCAGAAGCTTTTGGAAGAAACGGAGAAATACGAAGCGCAGGAAGCTGAGCTCAGCGATCAGATTGCCGCTCTGGAGCAGGAACGTACCGAAGCGCTGCAAAGAGAATGGGAGGCGCAGCATCCGACCCAGCCGGATAACAGCGGAAGCTCGGATAACAACTCCGATCCTACGCCGGTCTACCCAAGCTCCGGCGAGAGCTTTATGTTCCCGCTGCCTGCCGGTTGGGGTGTTGTCCTGACCAGCTCTTACGGCTACCGCGTCCATCCGATCACCGGCAACTATTCTTTCCATAATGGGGTTGACCTCGCAATTGGGCAGGGAACACCGATTTATGCCTCGAAAAGCGGCTATGTTACCACGGCTACATATAACTATGCTTATGGTTATTATGTGACGATCAATCATATGGACGGTTTTTCAACACTTTACGGGCATATGACGAATTATGTTGTCAGTGAGGGACAATATGTCGAGCGTGGTCAGGTGATCGGCTATGTCGGCTCGACAGGCTATTCCACCGGACCGCACCTGCACTTTACGATGTATTATAACGGCGGAACGGTCAATCCGATGGAGTATATTTACCTGCAATGACGATATTTCATCCCAGAGCCTGCTTGCAGGCTCTGGGTAACGATTTTATGGCGTTGGAGAAATGAAAGTATGAAGCAATGGAATCTTTTTTTGAAAATTCTGCTCTGTGTCCTTTTGACGGTATGCATTGTTCTCGTAGCCGTTGATATTACGGCGAGAAGTACGGTGCGTAACACGCCCGCGCCGGAGGAAACGAC
>CAMAEX010000173.1:0-4401 GCA_945832065.1 uncultured Clostridia bacterium
TGCCGGAAATGATGTTGGGGCTGGAAAGCTGGATCCCGATGTATATGACAGGTCAAGTCTCTCCATATTACCTGAAGAACACACAGAATGATGTGTTTCTGCATTTTCTGAAGGTTTCCGGCACAGCCGCGCTCACAGGCGAGGCAATTGCCGGCTGTCACAGCAAAGGAATGTACTATCTCACCAAGAGCAAGGAGGAGGTCGCCTATTATCGCTGCCGCGCGGAATCCCTGCTCCAAAAAGCGCACCCTTTGATGCATATCTACCGCCAAAACGACAGCGAAGCGCTGCACGCCTTTTTGCGCGCCGACGCGGAGGTGCCGGGCAAACGAAGGAATCTCCGCTCCGCACCGCCTCTGTATACAATGCCGCCGCAAGCGTTGAAAGCTCTTTTACGCAGGCACTCCCTATCGGAAGAAGCGTTGCAAAACATTGTAAACTATGCCGAAGCCCAACGGCAAATGACGGAAAAAATATTGCAAACGGAGAGCATTGAGGACGAGATTTCTTTGATCTCGGAGGAAGAATTTGCCCGTCACCCGATCATGCTCACGCTTTCCGGCGTTTTCTATGAGAGGGACATTCCCTATACTTATGCGGAATACCGCGCGCATCTAAGCAGCACGGAACAATACGCCGCACTGCACCCGAACTACCGTATTCGAAAAACCGCAGCGCACGCCTTCCGAAACCTACAGATCTCCCTGCATGAAGGGCAATGGGCGATGGTCTCCAAGAGTAAATCCCCTGCCATTCACTTTGTCATCCATCATCCCAAGCTGCGCGAAGCAATCGAGTGTTTTCAGCCGCCCGTTGTCGAGGAATGAACATTAGAAAAGAGGCGCGAAAATGAAGCTCAGAGGCTACCGTCCCGCTGACTTGGCGGAGATCGAAAGGCTGTTTTATGACACCGTCCACACCGTGACCGTCAAGGATTACTCCGCTTTGCAGCGAGACGCGTGGGCAAGTGGCACGGTGGATTCCGAGCAATGGAACAAGTCTTTGCTTGCACACCATACCGTAATTGCAGAACAGGACGGCAGAATTCTTGGCTTCGGCGACATGGACACGGCGGGCTATCTTGACTGGCTCTATGTACATAAGGATTTTCAGCGGCAAGGCATCGCAACCGCCATCTGTGATGCTTTGGAGCGCGCTGCGGAAACGGATTGCTTTACCGTGCATGCTTCCATCACCGCAAGACCGTTTTTCGAGAAGCGGGGCTATGCAGTGCTAAAAGGACAGCAGGTAGAGCGGTGCGGCGTTTTGCTGACCAATTTTGTGATGCAGAAGTCGAAAGGAGATACGGCGCATGGCATTTGATTTCAGGCAAGCAGAAGCGCAAGACCTTCCCGCGCTGGCGGAGCTGGGCGCACAGCTGTGGCAGAAGCACACGGCAGCCGCGCTATCGGAGGAATTTTCCGAAATTCTGCGGCAGGGAAACGCGGCGTTTTTTCTGGCATACGCCGATTCGATTCCCGTTGGCTTTGCCCAATGTCAGCTTCGGCACGACTATGTAGAAGGTACGGAAGGAACCCCCGTTGGATATTTGGAAGGCATTTTCGTCGCAGAGCAATACCGTAAAAACGGAATTGCAAAAGAGCTTCTCTCCGCCTGCGAGGCATGGGTCAAGGAGCAGGGCTGCCGCGAATTTGCAAGCGACTGCGAATTGGAAAACACCCGGAGCCTGCGCTTTCATCTGCACACAGGCTTCACGGAGGCAAACCGCATCATTTGCTTTGTCAAGAGGCTGTAAGCCTGTTCAATGGGGAAGAATGTCATGATCGTTGAAGTAAACGAACAAAACCTTGCCGTTGCCGGACACATCCATTCCGAGGCGTGGAAGCAGTCGCACAGGGCATTTTGCTCTGTGGCTTTCATCGAAAAGCATACGGTCGCCGCGCAAACAAACTACCTGCGCGACCAAATCAAGCAGGGCAAGCGCATCTTTTTGCTGACAGAGGACACTCCGATCGGGATCGTCTCCGTTCACGAAGACCTGATTGAAAATCTCTATGTCCTACCCTTCCAACAAAACAGAGGCTACGGCACGCAGCTTCTTCTATTTGCGATTGGGCAGTGCAGCAAAGAGCCGAGGCTCTGGCTGCTGAGCAACAATGCGGGAGCCTACCGTCTGTACGCCAAACACGGCTTCGTCAAAACCGGACAGGTGCACCGCTTGAATGAAACCCTGTATGAATTCGAAATGCAGCGCAGCGCCTTGCCTCCGATCAAATAATACTGATTCTTGATTAAATTCTTTCATCAAGAATCCCGTGTGCTACGCACACTCGCATCGTGCTTACGCACGCTGCGCCGTCTGCGACTCGCTAAGAGCCGCCCTATGGGCGGTTGCTCGCTTGCATAGCGTCTGCGGGCGCTTATTGTGCAGAATTTGACGCACCTTCGGTGCTATAAAAAGCTTTTAAAGCTTTTTATCAAATTCTATGGAAGCTCTGAATAAATCTGCAAGAGCGGTCGGCGAGAGATTTTGCCGCAAATTGAGGTTGGAAAACCGCAGGAATACTTTGTGTATTTCAAGGTTTTCGAACCGATAAGTTGCGGCAAAAGATCCGCCGAGCGCCGCAGCCGATTTGTTCAGAGGTCCCCTAATAAAAAAGCGGAACGCCGTCCCCTCGGTCAGTCCGAAGGGAACGGCGCTCGGTTTACATAATCAATATATTGAAAGCGTATCCCGTTTTCTTCAAGGATGTCCGATTGTTCGGCAAGCCTCCAGTTCGGCAACTCGTCGAGATTCGGAAAAAAGCGGTCAGCCGGAAGTCGGCACAGCGTTTTTGTCACAAACACACGGCGGCAATAGGGCAAAAGTGCCACATAGAGGGACGCGCCGCCGATGAGACACACCTCGTCCGGCGGTAGCTCCTTGACCGTATCCAGCAGTGCCGATACGGAGGAAAAGACCTCTGCGCCCTCGACGCGGTAGTTCGGATCGCGCGAGAGAATCAAATTGCGCCTATGGGGAAGCGGACGGGAATGCGGCAGCGATTCAAGGGTTTTGCGCCCCATGATGACGGTTTTCCCCTCCGTCAGCTTGCGGAATCGGCGCAAATCGGCGGAAATCGAAACCAGCAGCCGATTTTCCAGCCCGATCCCCCAATCCTCGGTAACATTGACAACAGCGTCCATCCAGTTTTCCTTTCCGCAAGCGGCGAACGCACTTGCTGTAATTCGATCATCGGCGTAGGGGCGGCTATCAGCCGCCCGCGAATAATGAAGGTTCCTCCACGGGTGGCTGTTTGCCGCCCCTACGAGAGGCATTCGGCAAATTTAAATGGCAACGGGGATCTTCTCCCGAAATTCGTGATATTGATAGTTTTCAAGGCGGAAATCGTCCACGGTGAATTGATAAAAATCCTTCACATTTTGGTTTACATAAAATTTCGGCGCAGGCAGCGGCTCGTTTTGCAGAAGCTTCTCCACCAGCGGCACATGGCGGTCATAGATGTGGCAATCCGCAATCACATGCACCAGCTCACCCGCTTGCAGACCGCTGACCTGCGCGAGCATATGCACCAGCACGGCATACTGCACAACATTCCAGTTGTTTGCCGTGAGCATATCCTGCGAGCGCTGATTTAAGATAGCGTTGAGCGTGTTGCCGCTGACATTAAAGGTCATGGAATAGGCGCAGGGATAGAGCGCCATATCGTGTAAATCCTCAAAATTATAGAGATTCGTCAAAATTCTGCGGCTGGCGGGGTTGTGTTTGAGGTCATACAGCACGCGGTCCACCTGATCGAATTCCCCCTCGGGGTAGCGGTGCTTGATGCCGAGCTGATAGCCGTATGCCTTGCCGATGGAGCCGTTCTCATCCGCCCAGCTGTCCCAGACATGACTGCCGAGGTCGCGGACATTGTTGGACTTTTTCTGCCAGATCCACAGCAGCTCATCCACACAGGAGCGGAAATAGGTGCGGCGCAGGGTCATAATGGGAAATTCCTCCCGCAGATCATAGCGGTTCACAATGCCGAAGCACTTGACCGTATGGGCGGGCGTACCGTCCTGCCAGCGCGGACGCACATCAAGGTCGGTATCCCAAACGCCCTCCGAGAGGATCTTTTCGCAGGTCTCGCGGTATAAAGTATCTGCCTTACTCATTTGTCATCACCCTTCCAAGCATACCAAATCATGCACATCTCAAACCAAAAGAGAGAATGTCATTTCTGTAGTTTACTTTCAAAAAACACAGTGACAGTAGATCGTCCAACGCCAGTCTTTTCTCTCAACTCTACATATTTGCCTAATCTTACGCTTACGAAAAGCTTTCCATTCTGCCTACTTAGACAAGCGAATTATTTCTTGCTTGATTTCATCTATAACCTCTGTATTTACAATAATCTTCTTATCCCCTGCTTTACAAGAATACAGATAAAACACTTT
>CAMAEX010000174.1:0-4364 GCA_945832065.1 uncultured Clostridia bacterium
GCCGGTACGGCGTTGAAAACCGATTGAAATGAATATTTTAATCGGTTTTCAGTATTAAATCGTGCGAAGCACACCACAGTCCTTCACCCTTAGTCCTTAGCCCTTACTCCCCCCCGTCTCAAAATTCAAAATCATACCAAGGAGGAAACCAACATGGCATACACCTACAAACGAGAAGACCAAGCCTACGGCTATGACAAGGACACGGACTACAGCCAAAAAATGTCCGAGGCTGCCGCTGCCGGAGACTACGCCGCCGCAGCCCGCTATGAGCAGCAGCGCAACGCAAAGATCCAAGGCGAGGGCTTGACGCAATATCAGCCCACGAACGAATACGCGCAATATCTCCCCGAGCGGCAGACCCGGTCCTCGGACGATATCCTCGAGCGCATTTTGAACCGCGAGGAATTCTCCTATGACCTCGACGGCGATGCGCTGTATCAGCAGTATAAGGATCAGTATCTGCGGCAGGGCAAGCTCGCCATGCAGGATACCATGGGGCAGGCGGCAGCGCTCACCGGCGGCTACGGCAACTCCTACGCCCAGACCGTGGGGCAGCAGGCATATCACGGGTATCTCGGGCAGTTGAACGCAGTCGTGCCGGAGCTGTACTCCCTTGCGCACAGCCGCTATACCCGGGAGGGCAACGACCTTTGGAACCTCTATAACGCCTACGCAGACCGTGAGGCGCAGGACTACCGGCAGTCGCAGGATAGCCAAAGCTCCGCCTACAATCTCGCCATGACGATGCTCCAAAGCGGCATTCTCCCCTCCGACGCCCTCCTGTCCAACGCCGGCATCTCCCCCGCCGACGCTCAAGCCATCTACGAAAAGCTCACCGTGCCGAGCGATGCCGGCAGGACCGCAGTAAAAACACGCAGCGATACCGATGGCAATCCTCCCTCCGAAACGCCGCTCACGGACCTTTCGCAGCTCAGCCCCAACGCGCAGCAGCTTCTCAGTAAATACACCAAGGGGTACAATTATGATTACACGGGCTATGAGAAAGACGGCGTCCTGTACCCCAGTGACGCGGTGCTTGATCTCGTGCGCGCATTTGACAACGGCACGATCACCGCGCAGGAGCAGGACTATATCGCAAGCAAACTCGGCATCGACCTTGATGCGAATTACTACTTTGGCAACGCCTTCCCCAACGGCTGACGAGGAGGTGACTCGTTGTGAGTTCCATTCGCGAAATGCGGACTGCAACGCAGACCGGAACGACCAAACCTGACGCCGTGCCGTCCTTCCCGGGCGGCTTGGTGTCGATCCGGAAGCTCCGAGCGCAAAAGCTCCCGACCCAAACCTCCGTCAGGCGAACAGCACCAATCACAGCGCCGCAGCAAAGACTGCTTGATGTGCCTGAACAGAAGGAAAATTCCACGCCGGACACACAGGCAGAGGACTGGACAAAAGCCGGGCAGCGCTTCTTGCAGAATTCCCCAATGAAAAACGGTGCTTCTCCGAAGGAAAGCCAAAACGACGATCTGCAATTCCACCAAAAGATCGTAGCCTATGCGCCGCAGGTGCTTGAAACGCAGGATCGTGTGCTGCGGGAGGAAATAGCGGGCTATGAAAATACCGCCCGCGGTGCAGTAACCACCGCCAGACGGCTCGATGATATCCGGTTTTATTACGGCGGCACGCGGAACGAGGATGGCAGCATCACGTTCCCGACACAGGAGGGCGCAGATACCTTTAACCAAGCGCTGGACAGACTCCTCGGTGATGAAACAGAAATGCAGGCATACGCAGCGCGCATCCAAAAGACAGCAAGCTCACGCAATCAGGCATATGATACCTATACCCAAAGCAGAGACACTGCCTTTGCCGCCTATGACAAGCTGAGTCCGGAAGAAGTCAGCAGCCTCGCCGAAAACGGAGATACGGCGGCAGCCTTGTATTTGCAGCGGGAGAACGAGGAGGCGCTGACAAAAGCGCAGTCGTATATGGACGGAGGCGGCACGATAGAGCGTGCCACCGATCATTTTGCAGCGGCAGAAAAAGATTATATCGTAGCTGTAACGGAGTATGATCAGCTTTGCGCAAATGTTAAGGACAGCGTTAACGATGTTTTGCTGAATGTGCTGAAACATCATCCACGATATCAGGAAATTGAAGAAGCAAAACTGCTCGATGAGGAGTACGCCGAGAAGAACGGGACAATGCCGACATATGATAGATTACTTGCAAAGCTGAAGGAGCTTGGCTATACCGACGAGATGATTGATGGTTTTTTCATCGGGACAAGCTATGGCGCCATCACGCTTTCTGAGGCTCTTGCGCGCAGGGAGGCGGCGGAGCAGACGCTGCACCAAAAGGAGTCGGCTCTGCGGGAATGCGCTGAAATCAAAGATGCTGTTTGGCTGTATCATCTTGCACAAGCAAGGTCGGATGCGCAATTTGAGGAGCTTTCCGCTGCGGATACCGTTGTTGCAGGTGCGCTTGACGGCGATTACGGACGCGTCTACCGGTACCTTGCAACAATCAGCACAAAAGATGCCGAAGCATACGGAGATGAGCAGGTCAGGCAGCAATATGAGATTTCCGGTGTTGACTTTACCTACGCCGAGCTGGCACAGCTCTCAGAGGAAGAACGGAGACTGTTTTTCTATTACAGCAACAAGGGCGACCGCGCAATGGCAGAGTTTCTGCTGATAAGTCTTGCGGATGATCTGAGAAAAAGAGCCGGTGCGGATATGGCTGAGAAAATTGATTACCCGTTCCTGCGCGAGGCGGCAGCGTTTGCCATCGGAGGGAAAAAAGGCATAGAGGCGCTCGGATACGGGATCGGTTCCATATTTGCGGATATAGATGCTCCCGAGCTTGACGCAGAGGATTATTTCTTATCCTCCTTGCAGGAAAAACATGATCGTACCTTTGCAGGCTATGCAATATCGGCGTTTCAAAACATCGGTAATATGATGCCGTCCGTCGCAGGATATCTGGTCAATCCTTGTGTTGGCACAGCCGCGACCTTTTTCAACGCACGGGGAAACGCATATGTCGAGGCCAAGCAGAACGGCTATACGCACGGTCAGGCTTGGGTCTATTCCACCTTGGTCGGCGCTTCGGAAGCAGGCTTGGAGCGCCTGCTCGGCAGTATGGGCGGTATTGCAAAAGGAGTCTTACCGCTGAAGCTCGCCGCACTGACACCGACAATCAAAAGCACTGCCGGGCGTCTTGTGAAAGATTTTGCGTTGAATACGGCTTCTGAGCTTTTGGAAGAAAACATTCAGAATTATCTCGAGCCTGCATTCGCGATGTTCGTCGGCGCGGCGGATCACTATGAAGCGCCCGACCTCGACGATTTCATAGAAACCTCGGTCGTTACGCTGATGACTACCACTGTTTTTGCCGCGTTTCAGACACCCGGCAAGGTGCGCCAATGGAAGTTCGACGACCAAATGGGAAAATGGGCGGACGCGGCAATGAAGGCGGACAAGAATTCAAACATCTATCAAGAGGGCGCGAAAATACGGGAGCTGCTTGCAAAGGGAGAACATATTTCCGGAGCATATATGCAGGATGTTTTTGCGCGGCTGGGAGAAGACACTGCAAGGCAGGTCAGCACAGTTGCAATGGAAACTGCGATGGCGGAAGATGCGGAAAGCACAGCAGTTGATACGAGACTGGCAGGGCATACTGAAGCGGAGCAGCGAACGATACAAAAATATGAGAAATCTACAGATAATGAGCTGGTTGCTTTTATAAAGAAGGTACGCGGGTTAAGTGACCAAAAATATCGAATGAAGATTTCTTATACGATAGGGATTGTTACACAGCAGCAGGTGCAGGATGTCAAAAAACTGACAGGCGTGGATGTTTCTGAATACCGGAATGCAATCACCGGCGGTGCAATTGACCATATTACAAAACGACACGGGGCGCATGGAATTGCGGACAACAGTATGCGAAACGATGCGGATATTGCGAGGATCGGATATGTTCTGGAGAACTATGACAGTGCTGAGCTTCTTAAGGACGAAAATGGCAACCCGATTCTTAGCACTGAGTGGCAAAATAAGGATCAGTCGAAGGCACAAATGGTCAAATTTGCAAAAAAAATCGACGGCACTTATTATGTCGTCGAGGCAGTGCCGGACAGCGGCAAAAAGACGCTTCGCGTGGTATCAGCATATTTGCAAAAAGACAGCGGAAGTTCGACCCGGCTACTGAACATGGGAGAGAATCCCCCGCAGCTTACGCCCAAGACGCCTGCCGGCATGGCAACTTCCGCTATGGATAGTATATCACAGCTTACGCAGACTGTCAACACGGAAGACGACCTTGCGGCATACGGCGATGTAGGTATACAATTGATGTGAGACCAAATGAATAGAAAAAGGCGATTGAGTTTG
>CAMAEX010000175.1:0-4353 GCA_945832065.1 uncultured Clostridia bacterium
TTGCTCGCTTTCTCCGCCACAGGCGGCGCTCGCAAGCGTCCCCCAGCCGACCGCGTAAGCGGCAGACGGTGCAGACGAACAGGTTTGTGCGCAGTCGGTAGTTCCTGCGCGCAGCGCGGACATGTCCCCGCCCTACACGGGTTGGCAATTTCTCAGAAACATTTTTTGCGGTTGACATTTCGACAAAAAATTGCTATATATGGTGGTGGAATTTTTGCGGAGGGGGATATTTATATGAAGCTTCGAAACCGCATTTTTGATTACCTGATCATCATGGGTGCGGCAGCACTGCTTGCGCTGAGCTATCATATCTTTATTTTTCCGAATGAGTTCGCACCTGCGGGCATCCCCGGTATTGCGACGATCGTGCAGCACCTGTTCGGCTTTAAGGTCGGCTACATGACGATCATTGTCAATATCCCGTTGGTGATTATCGTCTATTTGTTGGTCGATCACGCCTATGCCATGCGCTCTGCGGCATTTGCGGTGACGATGTCGCTTGTCCTGCTTTTGCTGGATTATGTTGATTTGTCGCAATTCGTCTACCATACCAGTAATGGCACGAGCACCATTCTCGCACCGGCGGCGGGCGGCGTGGTGAGCGGCTGCTGCTATGGCGTCGTCATGCGCCGCAACAGCAGCACGGGCGGCACAGACCTTGTTGCGGCGATCTACCACCATTATTACCCGGAACGCAATTTGCTCTGGGTGATCTTTGCCATCAATGCGATGGTTGCCGCGCTGTCCTATTTCGTCTATGATTTCAAGATTGAGCCGGTCATTTTATGCCTGCTTTACTGCTTCCTTTCCAGTAAGGTCAGCGACACGATGCTCAAGGGCTTCAAGGAGGCGGTCAAGTTCGAGATCGTCACCGATGAACCGGAGGTGCTTTCCAAGGCGCTGATGGATTCTCTGGGACATGGCGTAACGGAGCTTCCCGCAGTGGGCGGCTTTACCCACAGCAACAAGACCCTGCTCATCTGCGTCGTCAACAAGCATCAGATCGTACAGTTCCAGCGGATCATTCAGCAATATCCCGGCTCCTTTGCCTATCTCTCCTCTGTCAAGGAGACGCTTGGAAATTTTAAACACGTAAAAGTTAAGAAATAAAACACTGAGAAGGAGGAGCAAAATGGACGATAATATGATAAAATTAGAGCTTGGCACAACTGAACTCACATTGCATTCGGAAGAAGCTGTTCCTGCGGTATCTGCGACGAAGGAGCTTACGGAGCATTATTTGGAGCAGCAGACCCTGTCGCCGGAGGAGCAGCAGCAAGTCGATGCGTTTTCGGAGAAAATTGACCTGCACGATTCCGCGATCATTTTGCAGTACGGTGCTGCCTGCCAAAAGAAGGTCGCCGCCTTCTCCGATACGGTACTGGAGGGTGTGCGCACAAAGGATCTGGGCGAGACCGGTGAGATGATCGCGAACCTTGTGACCGAACTGAAGGGCTTTTCCGCGGAAGAGGAAAAGAGCGGCTTCCTGGGGTTCTTTAAGAGATCCGGCAGCCGGATCGCTCGGTTGAAGGCTCGGTATGACAAAGCGGAGACCAACATTAACAGGATCGTTGAAGAGCTGGAAGGGCATCAGAATCAACTGCTTACCGATATCATCATGCTGGATAAGATGTACGAAGCCAACCTTACCTATTTCAAGGAGCTCACGATGTACATTTTGGCAGGCAAAAAGAAGCTGGACAGGGAATGCAAAGAAACGCTGCCCGCGATGCGGGAACGGGCAAGACTGTCCGGGCAGACACACGACGCACAGGCTGCAAACGATTACGCCGCCATGTGCGACCGATTTGAAAAGAAGCTCTATGACCTGGAACTGACCAGGACCATCAGCATCCAAATGGCGCCGCAGATACGCCTGATCCAGAACAACGATACCTTGATGTCCGAAAAAATACAGTCTACCATCAACAACACGATCCCGCTTTGGAAGAATCAGATGGTGCTGGCGTTGAGCATGGCTCATTCCAAAGAGGCGATGGAGGCACAGCGTGAGGTATCGGATATGACCAACGAGCTGTTGCGGAAGAACGCGGAAGCGCTCAGAACGGGGACTGCCGAGATAGCGCAGGAAAGCGAACGGGGCATTGTAGACATTGAGACGCTGCAGTACACCAACGAGCAGCTCATCGCTACGCTGGATGAGATCCTGCGCATCCAGAATGAGGGCCGCGCAAAGAGAAAGGCTGCCGAAACGGAGCTTGTCCGGATCGAAACGGAGCTGAAAAACAAGCTGTTGGAGATCAGGAACTGAGATAACCGCCATTCGGTATTCAAAAGGAGGGAACGGATGTGAAGAATCAGAAATCATCGGGCATTCCGGGCATAGTGTGCCTGATAGGAGCGATCGCACTTTTCCTCTTTCTTCGGTACTTCTTCCCTGCCCTGTCCACTGTATTTCTCGTGATTGCCGGGGTCGCCCTGCTGCTGGTGATCCTGCTGGTAGTGCTCATTATTGTATTCTCAAGGAAAAAACCGGAGGAGAAGGAAAGCGCGAAAGCCTCGGCGGACGTGAATGCTATCCTGGCGAAAGGCCGTTCCAATCTCATGGAGCTGCGGCGTCTGGAAATGCGCGTCAAGGACGGAAGGATCCGCGCCCTGAGCGAGGAGATCTGCAGGTGCATCGACCGTATCCTCCGCACCCTGAAGGAGCAGCCGGAGGATATTCCGGCGGTACGCCAGTTTTTCAATTATTATCTGCCCACACTGGGGAGTATTCTTCTCAAATATGTGCGGCTGGAAGAAAGCGGTGTGCCTGCGGCGGAGATCACAGAGAACACTGTCTCATGCCTCAACGATATCCGCAGCGCCATGGAAAAGCAGTATGCCAACCTGTTTGAAGATGATATGCTGGATCTGTCCGTGGAAATGGAAGCGCTGACGATCACCTGCAAGCGGGACGGTCTGCTCGATGATGCAGACTTTCAGGAAAGCGGGAAAAAAGTAAATCTCACCTTATGAACTCGGCTGTACGGGAATTGCCGAAAAACATTGAATCATACGAAAAGCGTCCGGCGTGAGCCGGACGCTTTTCGTATGATGTCATGTTCAGAGAAGAAAGGCGCTTGCGATGCCGAAATAGACGAGCAGAGAGAGCGCGTCTACAATGGTCGTGATGAACGGACTTGCCATGACTGCGGGATCCATGCCGAGCCGCTTGGCGACCATCGGCAGGATCGCTCCTATGACCTTTGCGGCGAGAACGGTCAACGCCATCGTGACGCACACAACTACGGCGACCAGCGTTGTGACCTCGCTGTTTCCAAGCAGCAGACGGTCGATCAGCATCATTTTCAAGAAACAGGCGCAAGCCAGCGCGACGCCGCAAAGCACGGCGGTGCGGATCTCCTTCCAGACCACGCGCCAGAGGTCGGAGAATTCAAGCTCTCCGAGCGAAAGCGCACGGATAACGGTGACCGAAGCCTGAGAGCCGGAGTTACCGCCCGTGCCCATAAGCATGGGAATGAAGGCTGTCAGCACGACCTGTGCGGAAAGCGCGTCCTCAAAGCCTGTAATGATGAGACCTGTGAAGGTGGCAGAGACCATCAGCAGCATCAGCCAAAGGATGCGGTGCTTGAAAAGGTCAAAGACAGACGAGCGGAGATAGGGCTTCTCCGACGGAAGCATACCACCCATCAGCTCGATGTCCTCCGTCGCCTCGTCCTCCATGACATCCATGGCGTCGTCATAGGTGACGATACCGACCATACGGCTCTCCGCGTCCACCACGGGCAGGGCGAGAAAGTCATATTTCGAAAACATCCGCGCGACTTCCTCCTGATCGGTGTGGGTGTTGACGGAGATGACATTCGTCTCCATGATCTCCTCGATGGTCGTCTCGTCGTCGTGCGCCAAAAGCAGATCCTTGACGGTGACCAAACCGATCAGTGTGCGGTTTTTGGTAACATAACAGGTGTAAATGGTCTCCTTGTCCACGCCTGTGCGGCGGATGCGGAGAATGGATTCCTCCACCGTCATGTTCGGGCGCAGGGAGACATATTCCGTCGTCATGATCGAGCCGGCGGAATTTTCGGGATAGCGCAGGATCTCGTTGATCTCCTTGCGCATCTGCGGATCGGCTTGCGACAAAATGCGCCGCACGACATTGGCGGGCATTTCCTCGACGATATCGACGGCATCGTCGACATACAATTCGTCGAGCACCTCGCGCAGCTCGGAATCCGAGAAGCCGCGGATCAGCAGCTCCTGCGCCTCCGGCTCCATCTCGACGAACGCCTCCGCCGCAAGCTCCTTCGGCAGCAGCCGGAACAGCAGCGGCAGACGATCCTCCTCCATCTCGTCGAACACCGAGGCGATGTCGGCGGGGTTCATCGT
>CAMAEX010000176.1:0-4337 GCA_945832065.1 uncultured Clostridia bacterium
GGTGCTTCTCGGATATCTGATTGCAGCCACGATCTCGATTCCCGTGCGGCATTTCGTATTTGGGGATCGGCAGAGCCTTGCCATTTGGCTCAAACGACTCTTTGGCTTCAGCGCGGTCTACTACGGCTGGTATGTGGGAATGTATCTCGGCTTGACCATGCTCAGTCCGTTTCTCGATCTGCTTCTGCGGCAGTTACGGGAGGAAAAACAGCTTTTGGGCTTCACGGCGGTTTTGCTGTTTCTAACCGCGCTGCCGGGCGCAACACCGCTGCCCGTTGCGCCGGACTTTTGGAGGAGAATGTACCCGTTGACCTATTATGTTTTGGCGCGGTCATCCGCCGCTTACAGCCGAAGGTCAGATCGTGGTCTGCAGCGCTTGCGGCGATTTTGCTTGCCGTTGCCCTTGGGGCAGCGACGCTGCTCTCCACGGACAGGAAGCTCGGCGACGCATTTACGCAGGAATTTGCCGACCTTTGGATCACGGCGATCACGGTCTATGCCTTTTTGACGCTCTATCGGCTCCGGCTGCCTTCGGGATGGCAAAAGGTCTTTCGCTTTGCGGCGGGTGGATGCTACGGAGGGTATCTGCTGTCGCATCTTTTGGACGCGTGGTGCTATCGGTGCTTCCCACAGTGGCAGACGCCTGCGCAGTATCCGAAGCTATTTTTCGCAGTCTCCGTGCCGATCTTTCTAACCTCGCTTCTCGCAGGGAGGGCTTTGCAATGTGGTGTGTCAGCCCTCCTGCATATCGGAAGGAGGGACACGGGATGCTGACGAGCAGACAAAAGAGGTATGTTGCGTCGGAGGATCTCTGCCGCCGTGTGCTTTTGTCGTGGCTGCTTGCCGTGACGGTAGAGTTTTGGCTTTTGCCTGCAAGCTTCCGGCGGTTGGACGGCTTGGAGGCGCTGGAAGGGATGTCTGCCGTTAGGGTGGTGTGCCTGATGTGCGGGTGCTTTCTGCTCCTGTGGGCAGCGTCCTTCTTTTTTGATACGAGACGGACGGAACGGTGGCTGATAGTGGGTATGTTTGCCGTTTTGAGCGGCATGTGTTTATACGCTGCGTTTTCTCCCGCCCTTCTCTGCGCCCTGCTGCTGTGCCTTGCGCTGCTGCTCGTCTATGCGTGGAAGGGGTCAGCGGTGAAAACGGAGCCTATGGAGATGTCGGAGCGGGGGAAATGTCCGGCGCTTTGCCTTACGGCGGTGTTCGCGCTGGTGTTTTTTGCCTTTGTCAGCCTTTGGACGGTCTGTCGTGTTTTGGCGTATCGGACACCGACCTATGATTTCGGCATCTTTTCGCAGATGTTTCATCAAATGCGTACTACGGGGCTTCCGACCACAACTTTAGAGCGCGACGGGCTGCTGTCCCATTTTAAGGTGCATATCTCGCCGATCTATTATCTCTTGCTGCCCTTTTACTGCATCTGTCCCAAGCCTGCCACGCTTCAGGTCTTGCAGGCGGCGCTGCTTGCTTCGGCAGCGATCCCGCTGTGGCTGCTTGGCAGGAAACACGCTCTTTCACCGATCCAGCGTTCGCTTTTGTGCCTGTTGCTCTTTCTCTATCCCGCTTACTCCGGCGGCGCGGCGTATGACCTGCACGAAAACGCGTTTCTGACACCGCTCTTATTTTGGCTCTTTTATGGCATGGACTGCGGGAGCGGCTGGCGTGTTTCCCTCTTTGCCGCGCTGACGCTGATGGTCAAGGAGGATGCGGCGGTCTATGTCGCGGTGGCAGGACTGTATCTGACAGCACGCTCGCTGCGAAAGCCCTGTGACCGAAAAGGAGTCAAAACGGGTCTGCTGCTTCTGCTTGCATCCGTTGGTTGGTTCTTTGCCGTCACGACCTATCTCTTCCGGTGCGGCGATGGGGTGATGGCATACCGCTATGAAAACTTCATGCCGGAGGGCGCTTCCTCACTGGTATCCGTCATGAAAACGGTTCTGCTTCTGCCGATGAAGGTGCTGTATGAATGCGTCGAGACGGAAAAACTGGAATTCCTTGCGCTCACGCTGATGCCTTTGCTCGGGCTGCCGTTTTTGACACGGCAGCATGAGCGGTTTCTTCTGCTGATCCCCTATGTCCTTGTCAATCTGATGTCCGATTATCCGTATCAGCACGATATCTATTTTCAGTATACCTTCGGCGCGACGGCGTTCTTATTCTATCTGACGCTGCTGAATCTTTCGGAGCTGATGTGCGCATTTCCGAAACCCGTTTTTCTTACCCGACTTCCGCTTTTCCTTGCGCTGCTCACGGCGCTTGGCTGCTTTTACCAATTCTCCTTGGGGAGAGGAGCGTTTTACATTAAATTATATGATACAAATCGGACAAGCTATGCGCAGATCGACGGATTTCTGCAAGCGGTGCCGAATGAGACAAGCGTAGCAGCGACAACCTTCTACACAACGGCGTTGAGCAATCGGGAAGTGCTTTACGACATCAAGTATGCGTCAACGGAGCATCTCTTGTGTGCGGAGTATATTCTGCTGGATCCCACGGATACGGCGAGCTATCAAAAATACGGCGGGCTTGCCGACTTTATCCGATTTCTGCAAGCGCACGGCTATACGGAGACGGATAGACTGGGAGAACTACTGCTCCTATTCCAAAAAGAAACGCGAGCCGAGACCCGCGTTCCGTAAGTTTATGTTCCGAAATAACTGAAGTGCATGTAATCCTTTGTTCCGCTGTTCCAATAGGCACCCTGACGGAAGCCGTATTTTTCAAAAATACGTGCTACCTCTCCGTCGAGGGGAATGGAATAGGGATCCTCGCCGGGCTTCCAATAGCTGCCGACCGTTTCGCCGGTGTTCGGATTATAATAGTAGTTTTCTTCGGGGTTGATGTCGATGGCGCAGCCGATGGTATGCTCCGAGCGCCCGCCGTAGCTGAAGCCGCCGAGATAATGGATGGGGAAGCGCTCCTCTCCGTTATATATCTCCTCAAAAATCGCTTCCACGGTCGCGGCAAGATTCCGATGCACCTGCACGGTCATGGTTTTAGTCACCTTTTCACCGCTGCTGTCAAGGTCCCATACGCGCACCGTCACGGAGGACATTTGTGCAGCCGCCCACTCGTAGTCCATGCCAATATAGTTCCCGTTCTCGTCATAAATCGCGTAATACATCCGCGGGTCATCTACGATTTCGCCGAAAATGCGCAAGCACTTTGCGTGATAGATCTCGTCGTTCGAGGCGTCGCTGATTTTGCGGCAGGTGAATTCACAGGAGGAATATAAGCCGTTTGCAGCGTAAACAGAGACGGTCGCTGTGCCTGTGCCGACGCAGGTGACCTTGCCGGTCTCGTCTACCGTGACAACATCGGGGTCACTGCTTCGCCAAACCAGAGGCGTTTGCTGCGCGCTGTCCGGCAAAATGTTTACGGTGAGTTGGTATGCCCTGCCGACATAAAGTATCACTGCATTATCGCTGAGAGTCAAGATGTGCGGCTGGGATGATTCTTGCTCCGAGCGCCCCAATGCCTTGCTGAGTCGGCAGAAGATCGCGGCGCATTCCGCTCTGGTCAGCGTATTCTGCGGCTGAAAATAAACGGTGCCGTCTGCCTGCTCCATACCGTTCAGGATCCCGAGAGAACGCAGAAGGTCAACAGAGTCCGCTGCCCATGCGCTGATTTGGTCGGCATCGGCAAAGCCGATGGGAATGGAAGCGTCCGTAACGGGATCCAATGTATGTGCCAGCTTCTGCACATAATAGGCGACGAGCTTTGCGGTCTGTTCTCGTGTGACGGGCGTATTCGGCTCAAACGTTGTCGGCGTCATGCCGTCAACAATGCCGTTGCAGACCGCCCATGTGACATAGGGGGTGTAATACGCGCCGGGCGCAACATCCGTGAAGATTATCGGTATTGTTGCGTCGCTCCAATCATCGAGGTCAATTCCTTCAAGGCGGCCTAAGACCGTTACAAACATTCCGCGTGTCATAGTGCCGTTCGGAGCAAATTCCGTCGCACTGATGCCGCCGAAGAGACCAAGCGCCGTCGCTTCCTCTATGTAATCCTTTCCCCAATGCCCTTCAATATCGGTATACGACGCGGAAACCGTTGCAATTGCAGCAAACAGCATGCAGAAGGAGAGAAGGGCGGAAATCAATCGGTTTCGCATGGAAACGCACCTCTTCCGTCAGATTATGTCTACCACAATCATACCGCGATTTCCGAAAAAAAGCAAGAGGAGAAATGTGGTAAAGACAGCCGCAAAAAAACTTAAAAAATATGAAAAAACTTCTTGACAAATGGAAGAAGGCGTGGTAGTATATCAGAGCTGTCCGCGAGAGCAGCGATGTACCTTGTAAATTAAACAACGAGAAACATGAACAAACACC
>CAMAEX010000177.1:0-4333 GCA_945832065.1 uncultured Clostridia bacterium
TGTAAAGGCGTGCTGTCAGCACGCTGCTTTGTCATTATTTATCAATAAAGGAGGATTACCATGAAATTCAGAAAAACGATCACTATGCTGCTGGCGTTTTGCCTGCTGCTGTCCTTACTGCCTGCGCTTGGCCTGAGCGCCGCTGCCGCAGATACGGAGACACTGTTTTATTGCGGCTTTGAGGCAGATGAGGATATGACCAACTGGCAGTTCCGCGATGCCGATGATGACGGCTTTAATTGGAAAATTATTGATGAAATAACGGAAGGAGAAGGCTTTGGACATACGGACGGAACGGCTGCTTTGTTCAGCTTTTCGTATGATAATGATAGCCCCAAAGTGTTGACACCGGACAACTGGGCGTACACTCCGGAAATCACGCTTCCGACACTGGGCGAAATATTCCTTTACTACGATGTTTTTGAACAGAATCCGGAGTGGTGGGGGGAACACTACAGCGTTTATGTGTCCATACCCGGTGAGGGAGAGACCCTGCTGCTGGAGGAGACCCTGAAAGAGGGCGAGGACAGCAACTCGCCTGCGCACCGCTCGATCGACTTGTCTGCTTATGCGGGCCAGACGATCCGTATTGCGTTCCGCCATCACAATTCAAGCAATGTGTTCGCCATCGGCATTGACTCCGTGAAGGTGGAACGGGTACTGCCTTACGATATTGATAAGGTGTCGATCTATGTAGAAGAGCCCGTGGTTGATATGCCGGTCTCCGATATGTTTGATATCGGCGAGGGCTGCATGGGCTTTACCGTTGCCAACGTGCAATGGGAGCCGAATGATACGCAATTCAAAGCGGGTCAGGTGTATACCGTGGCTGTAACGTTGGAAGCAAACAGCGGCTATCGCTTCACCCAGTATGTCGACCCGTATATCAATGATAAGCCCGCGACCGTTCTTACGAGAACCGAGGAAGAGATGAAGATCACTCTGACCTTCCCCAAGCTCCAGCCCGCAATGCCTTCGATGTTTTTTGATGACGTCAAGACCTCCGACTGGTTCTATCATGATGTGGAGTATGTGTATTACAACCGTTTGATGGGCGGCGTAGGGAACAATCTGTTCGACCCGAACGGGGAGTGCACGCGCGGCATGGTCGTCACGGTCCTCTACCGTATGGAGGGCAGCCCCAAGCACAGCGGTGCGAACCCCTTTACCGATCTGAAATACGACTGGTACAAGGACGCTGTCATCTGGGCTGCGGAGAACAGCATCGTTAGTGGTGTCGGCAACGGCAAATTCGCGCCCGATGAGAATGTCACCCGTGAGCAGCTTGCGACCATCCTGTGCCGCTATGCGGCCTTTAAGGGTCCGTATAACCCGGATGACTGCGCCATGCTTGTTGGCTTCAAGGATCAAGATAAGGTCTCCGACTGGGCGCTTGACGCGATGAGCTGGGCAGTTGGCGTCGGTCTGATCGGCGGCAGCAATGAAAAGGACGGACTGTATCTGCTGCCCGATGGCAATGCGCTCCGCTGCCAGGTTGCGGCGATCTTCCACCGCTTCTGCACTACTATTTGATCGACTGTAGGGTCGGGACGTGTCATAGCCGCATGGAGGAACGACGGGATGCGGACAAACTTGTTCCTTTGTGGGAGACATGTCCCGCCCTGCTATGGCTGTTCAGCGATGTGCCAATCCGGTGCAGGTGCCATTGAATGCGGAAGAGCAGTCTATTTGTACGGCTTGCCGCATATCATGAAACAATCAGCCAATGTGAATTCAAAGAACTTCAAGGAGGATACATATGCTTGTTACCATTCAAAAGCTCCCGACGACTGCTGCGGAATTTGCTTCAATGCCCCAAATGGATTTGACAAAGCCGGAGAACACCTGCGCCATGCTGCTTGTGGCATTACAGCTCTATACCAAAGACAAGAATGCAGGCGTTGAGGCGGTGAATCTGCTTCGCGGTCCAAGACCGTTAAGCCCGTATGACGTTCAGTTCCTGCGCGACCGTCTGTGCGATAAGCTTTACCTTCCCCTTGCGTATTTTGACGGTGCAACGCCGGAGAACAATTACACGCCGTCACAGCCGCTGACGCTTCAGGTTCTTCCTGATCCGCGCCCGCAGGACGTGGAGGAGGGATATCTCCGTTTGTTCCTCAAAACCGCCGGAGCGGACTCGCCCAGACCGATCAAGCTCCGCAGAAAAGGGGAGAACTGGTATCTTTGGGAGTACTCCTCCATCCTCTCCGGCATCCGCATTCCCGTCAAGGATGACCCGTGGGCATAAAAACGCCACAGTAGAGCGGGGACATGTACGCGGCGCCGCCGACCGTGTATGGACAACGCGGGCGGCTAATAGCCGCCCCTACAACCGACGAACCAATCTGCGCTGTAGGGGCGGATATCATCCGCCCGTTTGCAGAAACTTTTATTTTGCACCAATGTAGCAAAAAAACGACCGCCGCTCCCTTGTGATTTGGGGGAGCGGCGTGATTCTTGTGTATTGGGGTGAATTACTTGAGTGCTTCGCTGACTGCAACCGCGACGGCGACAGTAGCGCCGACCATGGGAGAGCCATGCGGAGCATGGCGGATGGGAATGAAAAAGCGGTCTGCCGGTGGCAGACCGCTACATTACCCATGGAATGAGAAGAGATTCGATTAGCCTTTGAGTGCTTCGCTGACTGCAACCGCGACGGCGACGGTAGCGCCGACCATGGGATTGTTGCCCATGCCCAAGAAGCCCATCATTTCCACATGGGCGGGGACGGAGGAAGAGCCTGCGAACTGCGCGTCGGAATGCATTCTGCCCATGGTATCGGTCATGCCGTAGGAAGCGGGACCGGCTGCCATGTTGTCCGGGTGCAGGGTACGACCTGTGCCGCCGCCGGAGGCAACGGAGAAATACTTCTTGCCCTGCTCGATGCACTCTTTCTTGTAAGTGCCGGCAACGGGATGCTGGAAGCGGGTGGGGTTGGTGGAATTGCCGGTGATGGAGACATCGACGCCCTCATGGTGCATGATGGCAACGCCCTCACGGACATCGTCAGCGCCGTAGCAACGGACATTGGCGCGCTCCGTTTCGGAGTAGCGGATCTCGCGGACGATCTTCAGCTCACCGGTGAAGTAGTCAAACTGCGTCTGAACATAGGTGAATCCGTTGATACGGGAGATGATCTGGGCGGCATCCTTGCCGAGGCCGTTGAGGATAACACGCAGCTCTTCCTTGCGCGCCTTGTTCGCGTTGCGGACAATGCCGATTGCGCCTTCTGCGGCGGCGAAGGACTCGTGACCTGCGAGGAACGCAAAGCACTTGGTCTCGTCACGCAGGAGCATTGCACCCAGCTTGCCATGACCGATGCCGACCTTGCGGTCGTCAGCCACGGAGCCGTCAATGCAGAATGCCTGCAAGCCGATGCCGATCGCCTCAGCGGCGTCCGCAGCGGACTTTACGCCGGACTTGATTGCGATGGCAGCGCCGACGCAATATGCCCAGCAGGCGTTTTCAAAGCAGATGGGCTGAATGCCCTTGACGATCTCGTAGGGATCAAAGCCCTTTTCCTTGCAGATCTCTCTGCACTCTTCAACGGAGCCGATGCCGTACTGCGCGAGGACACCGTTGATTTTGTCGATTCTTCTTTCGTAACTTTCAAACAAAGCCATTGTGTGTACCTCCTAAAATTACTCGTGACGCGGATCGATGTACTTGGCTGCGTTGTCAAACTGACCGTAGTGACCCTTGGCCTTTTCCAACGCGACATTGGCGTCGTCGCCCTTCTTGATGAAGTCCATCATCTTGCCGAGGTTGATGAATTCGTAGCCGATGATCTCATCATCCTTGTTCAGTGCGACGCGGGTGCAGTAGCCCTCTGCCATCTCGAGATAGCGGGGTCCCTTTTCCTTGGTGGCGAACATCGTGCCGACCTGGCTGCGCAGACCCTTGCCGAGGTCTTCGAGAGAAGCGCCGACGGCGAGACCGTTCTCGGAGAACGCGCTTTGGGTACGGCCGTAAACGATCTGGAGGAACAGCTCGCGCATTGCGGTGTTGATGGCATCGCAGACGAGGTCGGTATTGAGCGCCTCAAGGAGGGTCTTGCCGATCAGAATCTCGGAAGCCATTGCCGCAGAATGGGTCATACCGGAGCAGCCCAGTGTCTCGACAAGGGCTTCCTCAATGATGCCGTCCTTGACGTTGAGGGTCAGCTTGCAGGCGCCCTGCTGCGGTGCACACCAGCCGACGCCGTGCGTAAAGCCGGAGATATCGCTGATCTGCTTTGCCTGCACCCATTTGCCTTCTTCGGGGATGGGAGCGGGACCGTGGTATGCGCCCTTTGCAACCGGACACATATGCTGTACTTCTGTTGTGTAAATCA
>CAMAEX010000178.1:0-4328 GCA_945832065.1 uncultured Clostridia bacterium
ACCGGTTTCGCAATGACAAAGAGGGTAGCTGATCCTCGTTTTTTCGATCCGTGCGGAGCACACCACAGTCCTTCGCCATTCACTCTTAGCCCTTAGCCAAAACAGACTTCCCACAGGCGCGTCAAGGCTGCCTAAGCGCACAGCTTCCCACAGACCGCCATCTATTCACTATTCTCTCTTCTCTATTCACCATTCTTCCCCCGAAAGGAGCTTCCCCATGAGTATTATTCTTGCTTCCGAATCTCCGAGAAGGCGCGAGCTGCTGGCGCGGATGGGGCTGGACTTTATCGTCCGCACCGTGCCCCATGATGAAACCATGAATCCCTTTGCCGTCCCCTCGGACGAGGTGTCCCGCGTGAGTCTTCTGAAAGCGCAGGCGGTCTATCCGAACTGCCGGGACGAGGATATCATCATCGCGGCGGACACGATCGTCGTCTGCGACGGACTGATGATGGGCAAGCCCCGCTCCGAGGCGGACGCGTTTTCCATGCTGCGCCGTCTTTCCGGCAGAGATCATCAGGTGATGTCCGGTCTGACTGTGATACAGGGCAGCTTCACCGAAACCGTGACCGTCACGACGGGCATCCGCTTCCGCCACCTTGCCGACGAGGAGATCCGCGCCTATATCGCCACGGGCGAACCGATGGATAAGGCGGGCGCTTACGCCATTCAGGGCTTGGCTGCCATGTTTATCATCGGCATTGACGGAGATTATTATAATGTGATGGGTCTGCCTGTCTGTACACTTGCGACGATCCTGCGCAAGTTGGGCGTGCAGCTATTGAGGTGATACAATTTGAAAAAGCAATTATCCCCCCGCGTCAAGACGATTCTGATCCTCGCCGTCGTGCTTGCGGTCGTCACGGCGATCGTCTCCGGTCTGTTCGGCGCGACCTGGCTCGGCAAGACGGTGCAGGCGGTCATGACGCCCCTGCGCAGCGGCGTGAGCGCGATCACGCGGCAGGTGGAGCGGTACTATAACTACATTTTCGGCTACGAGGCGCTGGAGGCTGAGAATGACTATCTCGAGCAGCGCATTATGCAAATTGAGGACGAGATCCGCACTGCCGACTCCTTGCAGCGTGAAAACGAGCGTCTGCGGGAGCTGCTCGGACTGAGCGAGGAGCATACGGACTATCGCTTCTGTGCCGCGTATATCGTCTCATGGGATTCGTCGAATTGGAAAAGCTCCTTTACCATCGGCAAGGGCACGAATTCCGGGCTTGCCAAGGGCATGGTCGCCATCACCGAGTATGGGCAGGTCGTCGGTCTCATCACCGATATCGGGCCGAACTGGGCGCAGATCACGACGATTCTCGACTCCTCCGTGGAAATCAGCGCGAGCATCGCCTCCTCCGGTTATACGGGCGTGGTGCAGGGCGCTTACAACAGCGGTAACGCCGGCAAGCTGCGCATGAATTACCTGCCCGGTGAGGCGGTGCTGCGCAATAACGATCAGGTCGTGACCACCGGCTCGTCGGTCTATCCGAAGGATCTGATCCTCGGCTATATCGAGGACGCGAGCTTTGACGAAACCGGCGTCGCCAAATACGCCATGCTCCGTCCCGCCGCCGATTTTGACGGATTGGAGCAGGTCTTTATCGTCACGCAATATGTAAACGAGTAAGCGGAGGGCGCCATGCTGGATAAACTCTATATTACGCCGAGGCAATGGCTGCGCATTCTGCGGTGGACGATGTATTCTCTGCTGCTGCTGTTGGCGATTCTGCTGCAAACGGTGGTGTTCGGCAACCGCACCCTGTTCGGCACGCATCCCGACCTCGTGCCTGTCGTCATCGCCTGCGTCTGCCTGCGGGAGGGCGCGGAGCGCGGCGGCACCTTCGCGCTGCTTGGCTCGCTGTTCTGGTATCTGACCGGCGCGGAGCAGGGCAGCGTGTGCATCGTGACGCTGACCGTGCTCCCCGTGGTCGGAAGCCTGCTGTGCCGGACGCTGCTGGCAAACCGCTTTCTCCCCGGTCTGCTTATCACCCTTGTCACCCTGTTTGTGGAGCAGACGGCAATGTTCCTGCTGAAATTTTTCTTTGACGGGCTTTCGGGCAGCTTCTTTGTGTGGAAGCTGCTGCCCTGCGTGGCGATCTCGCTTCTGGCGCAGCCGCCGGTGTATTGGCTTGTCAAACGCATTGCAAAGATCGGAGCATCCCATGAATCAACATAAATTTTCCTTTCGTGTTACCGCGCTTATCCTGCTGGCAGCGCTGATGCTCGGCGTTTTTTCCGTGCGGCTGTACAACGTGCAGGTCGTCGAAGGGTCGGCGCAGGAGGCAACTCCCTCCGGCTCCTATACCTACTATACCCGCGTGACCGCCGCGCGGGGCGAGATCCTTGACCGCAACGGCAAGGTCCTCGTCGGAAACCGCGCCTCGTTCAATATTGTTTTGATCTATCCGGTGCTGTTCAGCTCCGAGGATCCAAACGGCAGCCTGCGCGCCCTGACGAATCTCGCCGTACAGCGCGGCTTGGAGATCGTCGACCACCTGCCGGTGGCATCGGAGAAGCCCTATGAATACACGAAGGATCAATATTCCTCCGTATGGAACGACTATTTTAAGACCTTTTTGGCAGCGCGGGAGTGGGACAGCGATATCTCCGCCCCGCAGCTCATCCGCCGCCTGCGGGAGCGCTACCACATTCCCGACGACTGGACGGAGGAGGAGGCGCGCCGCGTCATCTCCGTGCGCTATGAGTTGGAGCTGCGCCACTGCACGAATCTGCCCAACTATGTCATGCTGGAGGATGTGGACGCGATCTCTCTTGCGGAATTGACGGAGCTGAACATTCCGGGCGTGACCGTCGAAAAATCCACCGTCCGCGAATATTACACGGACTATGCCGCGCACATTTTAGGCAGAGTTGCGGACATGAGCCCCGAGGAATACGAATACTACAAGCAGTATGACTACGCGATGGACGCGAAGGTCGGCAAGGAGGGCTTGGAGAAAGCCTTTGAGCTGGAGCTGCACGCGACGGACGGGATGCTGCAAACCACTATCGCCTCAGACGGTACGATCCTTGAAGAGCACTATGTTGTCGAACCGGTAGCGGGCAATAATGTGGAGCTGTCCATCGATATCGACCTGCAAAGGGTCGCCGAGGACGAGCTGGAAGGTCTCATCCTCGACCTGCGGGAGAACGGTCTGAACGGAACCGACCGCGGAAAGGATGCCGAAGGCGGCGCCGTGGTTGCCATGTCTGTCAAGACGGGTGAGGTTTTGGTCAGCGCCAGCTATCCGACCTTCCGGCTGTCGACCTATTCCGAGGATTATAACGACCTGCTGGAGGAGGATTTCGCGCCGCTGTATAACCGCGCCGTGCAGGGCACCTATCCGCCCGGCTCGACCTTTAAGATGGTCACAACCATCGCCGCCATCAACGATAAGGTAATTAAACCGGGCTATGAGATCAATGACCTCGGCATCTACCGCCGCTTTGAGGACGTGGGCTATACACCGCGCTGTATGCTCTATACCACCTCGAACGGCACGGCGACACACGGCTCGATCAATGTCATGGAGGCGTTGTCCGTCTCCTGTAACTACTATTTCTATGAGATCGGCTGGATGACCGGCATTGAATCCATCGACGAGACGGCAAAGGTGCTCGGCTTAGGCGAGTCCACCGGTATCGAGATCTACGAGGAGACGGGACACCGCGCCAATCCGGAAACCAAGGACGCGCTGTACGACGGCGACTATAGCGTATGGTACGGCGGCGACACCGTCTCGGCAGCCATCGGGCAGTCGGAAAACCGCTTCACGCCGATGCAGCTTTGCTCCTATACGGCGGCGCTTGCCAATCGCGGTACGCGCTATCAGGCAAGCTTCCTGCGCCGCGTCCTGTCGTCGGATTATGAGGAGCTGGTGCAGGAGCATACGCCCACCGTCCTGAGCCGCCTGGAGATCAGCGATGACGCGTATGCAGCCTATACCGAAGGCATGCGCCTTGCGGTCACCTCCTACAGCGGCACCTCCTACAGTCTGTTCGGAAACTATGATGTCGCGGTCTGCGCCAAGACAGGCACGGCAGAGCACGGCTCCGGCGGCTCGGATAACGCCTCGTTCGTTCTCTACGCTCCGGCGGACGACCCTGAAATTGCCATCGCGATCTATGTAGAAAAGGGTGCGCAGGGCGGCAACCTCGGCAAAATCGCGAAGGCGATCTTGGATGTCTATTTCTCCGAAGCCTCCGCCGTAGATACCGTCCCCGCCGAAAACCGCCTGAACTGACCCCCACCCCTGTCATTGCGAGGAGCGCATACCCGCAAGGGGCACGCCGCATCCGTAGCGCTCCTCCGTCGCGAACGGCTGCGC
>CAMAEX010000179.1:0-4314 GCA_945832065.1 uncultured Clostridia bacterium
GGTTTCTGTTTTCCGCAGATACCAAGGCGGAGGCAATGGAGGAGTTGAGCGAGTGGGAGGAAGAACTTATCGCCTGACGCTTGCCTATGACGGCACGCGCTATCGCGGCTGGCAGCGGCTGCCAAACGGCGCGCTCACCGTGCAGGGGAGCGTGGAGCGGGCACTTTCCGAGCTGTTCGGGCAGCCGATTGAGGTCAGCGGCAGCGGGCGGACAGACGCAGGCGTCCATGCCGAGATGCAGGTCGTCTCCTTTTCCGCGCCGGAACGACCGCTTGAAGCGACGCTTTCACAACTGCGCAGACACCTGCCGGAGGATATCGGCGCACTCTCGCTGGACTACGCCGGCGACCGCTTTCACGCGCGCCTGTGCGCGACGGAAAAGACCTATGTTTATCGGGTTTGGAACAGCGAGCTTCCCGATGTGTTTTGGCGGCGCTTTCGTGTGCAGCTTCCGCAGAAGCTCGACCTTGCAGCGATGCAGGCTGCGGCGGAGCGGATGGTCGGAACGCATGACTTTAAGGCGTTCTGCGCGAATAAGCAATTCAAAAAATCTCCCGTCCGCACGCTCAAAAGTCTGAAAATTGAGACGGAAGGTGCGGAAGTGCGATTCGTGCTGACAGCGGACGGCTTTTTATACCATATGGCGCGTATCCTTGTCGGCACGCTGTTGGAGATCGGCATGGGCAGGCGCGAGCTCGCGTCTGTCGAGGAAATATTTGCCTCCCGTCGGCGCGAAAGTGCAGGGGAGACTGTGCCCGCAAAGGGGCTTTGTCTGAAGGAGGTGCGGTACGATTGAATATTCAGATTTTCGGAAAAAATAAATGCTTTGAAACAAAAAAGGCGGAGCGGTATTTTAAGGAGCGCCGCATCAAGGTGCAGAACATCGACCTGCTGCGCTACGGGATGTCGAACGGCGAGTTTGAGAGCGTCCTGCGCGCGGTCGGCGGTGTTGACAAGCTGATCGACTGGGAGAAGAAATCGCCCGAGATCGACCTGATGCGCTATATGGATGACCGGATCGCCAAGGAGGACAAAGTGTTCGATCAACCGGAGCTGATGAAAACGCCGATCGTTCGCAACGGAAAAAAAGCGACCGTGGGCTATTGCCCTGAGATTTGGAAAATATGGGAGGAAGAAGCGTGAAACTCGATACTGTCAGAATTTTGAAGAATATTTTTTACATCGGCGGCATGGCAGCGGCGCTGATCACATGGTTTTTACCGGATGGCTGTCCGAGTGGTGTCAAGACGGGGCTTTTGATTGCCGCCTGCGCCCTCGTTGTTGTGGGCTTCGTGGTCACACTGCTGTTTTACCGCTGCCCAAAGTGCAAGCACAATTTCGCGGTGAATGAAAAGCTGCCGGATGTCTGCCCGAATTGCGGCGAGCCGCTGAAGAAATGAACCGGACGATCTCTCTCCCGCCGAAGACCGCCGCCGTTTTACAGCGTCTGTCTTCGGCGGGGTTTTCTGCTTACGCAGTAGGCGGATGCGTCCGCGACAGTCTGCTGGGCACCGCGCCGCAGGACTGGGATATCTGCACCAATGCGACACCGGAGGAGATCGTTGCCTGCTTCTCCGAGGAACGGACGATCCTGACAGGGGTGCGCTACGGCACCGTAACGGTCTTGCTGGACGGAGAAGCGTTCGAGGTTACGACTTACCGCGCAGAGAGCGTCTATTCCGACAACCGCCACCCTGACGAGGTGCGCTTTCTAAGCTCCCTGCGCGGCGATCTTGCGCGGCGGGATTTTACCGTCAATGCGATGGCTGCCGATGCGGACGGCGCGGTCGTTGACTGCTTCGGCGGCGCGGAGGATCTGCGAAACGGCGTGATCCGCTGCGTCGGCGCACCTGAGGAGCGTTTTGCGGAGGATGCGCTGCGGATCATGCGTGCGCTTCGTTTTGCCGCAAAGTTAGGATTCTCCGTTGCGGAGGAGACCGCTGCCGCCGTCCATGCGCAGCGGGAGCGTCTGCGCTCCGTTGCGCCGGAGCGGCTGCGCAAGGAACTGAAGGGGCTGCTCTGCGGCAAAAATGCGGCGGCGGTGCTGGCGGAATTTTCCGATGTGCTTTGCGTGCTCCTGCCGGAGCTTGCGCCGTGTATCGGCTTTCGGCAGTATAATCCGCACCATGCCTATGATGTTTGGCAGCACACGCTTTGCGCCCTGCAGGCATCGGAGCCGCAGGAGGCGCTGCGTCTTGCCGTGCTGCTGCATGATATCGGAAAGCCTGCGGTCTTTACCATGGATAAAAACCTGATCGGGCATTTTTACGGTCATGCGGTTGTCAGCGCGGCAATGACGGAAGCGATCCTTCACCGTTTGCACTATGACAACGCGACGCGCAGGCTTGTCACAACACTGGTGGGCGGGCATGATTTTGCGCTGCTGCCGACGGATGAGCGGCGGCTGCGGCGGCTGCTCGCACGCTACGGGGAGGACACCGTGCCTCTGCTGCTGCGTCTGCGCCGTGCGGATCGCCTCGGCAAGGGGACGGAGGAGGCGGAAGCGATCGAGACCATGACGCAGCGGGCGGAGACGCTGCTTGCGGATGTTCTGCTTGGGGAGCAATGCCTCTCCCTGCGCAAGCTGAAGATCGGGGGCGACGATATCCTTGCGATGGGAGTCCCTCCCGGGAAGCGCGTCGGCACTCTTTTACAGCAGCTTTTCGACGCCGTGCTGGACGGAAAGCTTGCTAATGAGCGGGGTGCTCTTGTGAATTATGCACAAGCTTTGCTTTCAGGCGAGGAAAATGATTGACAAAATCGCTGAAACCATGTAAAATATACCTTTAGAAGAAATTCTAAGGGGGATCATTATGAGTAGCTTTGTGATCAGAGGCAATCTCTGCTACAGTATAAATAGAAATCAAATTGCAATCAGACCGCAAGCCTATTTGGTGTGTGAGGATGGCATTTGTGCCGGTATCTTTGACGCGCTGCCGGAGCGCTATGCCGCCCTCCCGCTGAGTGATTTCGGGGATCGGCTGGTGATCCCGGGGCTGACTGACCTGCATATCCACGCGCCGCAGTTTGCGTTCCGTGGGCTGGGAATGGATATGGAGCTGCTGGACTGGCTCAATACCTATACCTTCCCGGAGGAGTCAAAATACGCGCAGCTTGACTATGCCGACCGCGCTTACAGTCAGTTCGTCTCATATTTGCGCCGCAGCGCAACGACCCGCGCCGTTTGCTTTGCCACGATACATACGCCCGCGACCGAGCTGCTGATGGAAAAAATGGATAACAGCGGACTGATCTCCTATGTCGGTAAGGTCAACATGGATCGCAACAGTCCCGACTACCTGCGCGAGGAGAGCGCGGAAAAATCCGTTGCGGCGACCGAACAGTGGATTTGCGAGACGAAGTCGCGCTTTGCAAGGACGAAGCCGATCGTAACGCCGCGTTTTGTCCCCTCGTGCAGCGACGCGCTCCTGCAAGGGCTGCGCGGCTTATTGGAAAAGTACGCGATGCCGTTGCAGAGCCATCTTTCCGAAAATTTCGGAGAGATCGCATGGGTCAAGGAGCTTTGCCCCGATACCGAGTTTTACGGCGAGGCTTATGATCGCTTCGGACTCTTCGGCGGCGATCATCCCTGTATCATGGCACACTGCGTCCACTCGTCGGAGGAAGAGCTGGAACTGATGAAGAAAAACGGCGTGCTTATCGCGCATTCGCCGCTGTCCAATACGAATCTCGCCTCCGGCGTCGCGCCGATTGCAAAGTATATGGAAGCGGGCTTGCGCGTCGGACTGGCGTCGGATGTCGCCGGCGGTGAAACGGAGAATATGTTCCAAGTGATGGCGGGCGCGATCCGTGCATCGAAGCTGCGCTGGCGGCTGCTGGATCAGGAGATCAAGCCGCTCACGGTCGATCAGGCATTCTATCTTGCCACCCTCGGCGGAGGCAGCTTCTTCGGCAAGGTCGGTAGCTTTGCTGACGGCTACGAATTTGATGCCCTTGTGCTGGACGATTCCGCTTTGGAGCATCCGCAGGAGCTGACCCTCCGCGCGCGGCTGGAGCGCTGCATCTATCTGGCAGACGAGCGCCATATCGCCGCAAAATTTGTCGCCGGCACGCGCCTTTTTTAAACGAAGCGCTGCATAAAAGCGGAGATCCCCTGCAAAGGTGAGAGACTGTCATCTTTGCAGGGGATCTGTGTTCAATAGGGAAAGCAAACCCTTTCCGCCCCGCCGAAAAGAGTTGCCGGATGACTTATGGTATGGAAGGTAAGCGGTAGCGTTTGCAGGATAAGGCTGCATTGCTTCCTTATACCAATCACCAATTAAAATGTGCAACGCACATTTTAATTGCGATACC
>CAMAEX010000180.1:0-4312 GCA_945832065.1 uncultured Clostridia bacterium
CATCATACAAAACCCATGCGGTGCCTTCCAACAGCGCCTCCGCACGCTCCGCACGCTCCGCCTTGCTCAGCTCGGGATAGTTCTGCGCAAGATAGGACAGCACGTTGGAGAAGGTGCCGGTCATATTCGGGGCTGCCATCGAAGTGCCGCTGTAAACATCGTAATCGCTGTCGCCCGTGTTCACGGAGGAATAGATTTGGCCGCCGAAGGAGGTCATTGTCGGGTCGAGCGTCAGCATCGGGGAGGTGCCCCAGTTGGAGAAGTCGCTCATCAAACCGCCATCCGGATTGGCTACCAGTTCCTTTTCTTCCGGTGTCACAACTACGGCAGACTCAGCATTCAGGAAAGACTCCGCAGCATCCTGCTGCACGGAGATCGCGGGGATCGCAAACGGGTCGATCGCCATGGAGATCACGCCCGGCTGATTGTTGACGACGATGCAGCCCTTGGCGCCGGCTGCCTTAGCGTTGTCGACCTTCTCCTGGAAGGAGATCTCGCCGCGCTGCACAACCGCAATCTTTTCGGTCACATCAACCGCCTCAAAATCCTCGGGGTTGCCCAGTGCAATGCCGCCCTCGCCGTCGGGAACAACGACGAACTCGGTCTGCGTATTTGCGAAATTATTGAGCCAAAGCTGGTCATCCGAGGAGTCGATGTAGGAGAAGCTCTCCTCGCCGATAGTGATCACATAGGAGGGATAGGCAAGATTTTCCAAGGAGGCAACAGATGTATTGCCTTCATAGGTGGAGGGGCTGGCAACCGTACCGTAGTCGGGATACTCCGGTCCGATGTAGCCTGCGAACGCGGAATACTGCGCCATGGAGTACTCGTTGCCGGCAGCGACGCTGAGGATAACGCCTGCCTTGTCCAGACGGTCGTAGATGTTGCCGAATACCTCAGTCTCCAGCTCGGCATCATAGGTAAAGCCGTTCTGCGAGCCGATGGACATGTTGATAACATCCGCGCCGAGACGGTAAGCGTCTTCCAAAGCGTAGAAGTAGATGTCGGAGGTCGTGCCGGGCTCGTCGTCATGGAAGATCTTCATCGCAAGGAGCTGCGCTGCGGGAGAAGCGCCGCAGAAGGTAATTGCGCCTTCCTCCGGATCCGCCGCGTAACCGGTGGCAATGCCGGAAACATGGGTGCCGTGACCGTTGTTGTCGGTAACATCCGCGTCCTTATCGGCGTAGTCATATGCAAACGGAACCTTCCCGTTGATGTACACACCGGGGGCGACTGCCAGCGCAAGATCATCCTCGGTCAGAGCGCCGGTCTCCGCGCAGACACCAAACGCATCCTGGAACGCCTCGTGGGTGGTAAGCAGACCGGTATCAAGAACCGCGATCACCATGCCCGCGCCGTCAAAGCCATTGACCATTGCCTGATAATTGCCGGTGAAGTTGTTGGAAACCATGACCTTCTTGTCGGAGGTCTCCAGCTCCGGTGCGGCATAGCTGTTGGCAATGTAGACCGCCTCAACGCCGTCAATGTCCGCGATCTTGTCCAGATCGCCGTAAGCGACATCGCAGGAGAAGCCGTTGAGCAGCGTGGTGAATTCATAGGCGATCTCATAGTCGATGCCGCTCATCGCCTTGCGGACTGCATTGTGCTGACCCTTGAGCGCTGCGCGGCGCTGGGATGCCTGCGCACTGCCCTGTTCAGCAACGTCTGCCTCAGGCTCGCCTTCCAGTACGACGATCGCACGGACGGTTTCGTCCTTCGCGTACTGATAAGCATTCTCTGCTGCAAACGCAGGGCTCTTAAAGCCCTTGAGTTCCTTTTCGACCGTTTCGGTCTTTGTGTTCTCTTTGATGAACTCCTCAATGGTGGTCTTTCCCGCAACGCTTGCTTTGTCGGACTTTGCGGCAAACGCCGTGCCGACGCAGGAAATGACCATCACAAGAGCAAGAACCATCGCAAGCACACTCTTGAACTTTTTCATTGTTACGTCTCCTTTTCAAAATATTTGAGATTTTGCCGTTTATCCGCCGCTTATCCCGCAACGGCGGACAGTATAAATATTATACTTATAAACATTTTAACAAACTGTTCAAAAAAAGTCTACAAAAAAATGCCTGCATTTTTGCTGTAATTCCAAAAAAATTCGGCGTACTTTTTGGCACTATCTACAAAGAGCGAAATAATAGACGTCTTTCTCAAAAAATCGCTCGTCTTCCGCGTAAAAAAATGGCCCGAAGGAGACCTCCGAGTCATTTCTCTTTTCTGATATAGCGGATATATTCCGGCTGATTCGCACCTTCGGCAGTCTCCGTCATAAACGCATATGCCGCATCGCGCAAACGGTGCCGCTCCTTTCGATTCGGTACCGACGAGTCGGGAAAAATCGGCGCACCGATCTGCACCGTGATGCAGGGATGCAGCCGTTTGAACCACCTGCGTTCCCGATAGGTCACAACATAGGGTACTGCCGGCACACCACAATCGGCAGGATAGGCAAAGGAGCCTGCACGAAAGGGACGAATGTGCGTATAGTAAGGCCAAATATGTGCCTCCGGATAGATGCAGATCGCCGCGCCCTGCGAAACACGCGTTTTTAAAACCTCAGAAAAACGCTGCAAGCCCTTTGTCTCGTCCGGGAGGGGGATCGCGCCGAGCATCTGCACGATATTGCGCAGCCCGGGAATGGATACCGCACTCGCGCCCGTGACGATATACGCCTTCTTCGGGAAGCTGACAAGGGTAGGAACGAACGCATCCGCCGTATGCTGGGTGTGGTTGGCGTAGAGAAAATACCCGTTTTTTATTCCGCGCAGATGTTTTTTTCCTTTGATACGCAGACCAAACAGCAGTTTACAGTACAGGAAGGCGATCGGCGTCACGATCCCGCGGTAGAGGAACGCCGCAGCCCCCCGCCAAAACGGGTTTTTGTGGATATAGGGAAAATCCTCCCCGATGGGGTTTCCCGCAAGCTCCTTTGTCGCAGCAAAATCGTCGTTCAGCTCGTCGGTATAGTAGTAAGTCCTACGCGCTTTCATGCCTTTTTTCCACCGTTTCGAGGATCATGCGCTCCATCTCATCCATGCAGTATTGCTGCTCAAATTTTTGCGCATAACCCAGATAACGCGCACGGCACGCGGAACGCTTTTCCGGATCGCTGAGCCAGTAGTCGATCCGCTCCGCCAGCGCAGCCGGATCATTGAAATGAAACAGATTCTCCTCCGTCAGCGCGAAGAAACGCGTTGCGCTGCGCGGCGAATCGGCGATCACCGGAACCAAACCGCAGGCAATCGCTTCCAAACAGGAGATCGCCTCGATCTCGATCTCCGCCGGGTGGACATACAAGTCGGCAGCGTTGATGAGATTTACCAGCTCCGTCCTTGTGAAAAAACGCATAACAGGCGGGTTTTTCAGCCGTTTCGCGGCATATTCGCGGATCGTCTTTTCCTGTGGACCGCTTCCTGCAAAGACGAGCCGGATCCGGTCGGCATATTTTGACTGCGCGGCACCGTCGATCAGCACCTTGTGAGATTTCTCCTTGCTGAAGCGCCCAATGAATAGGATCACAAATTTATCCCGGAACTCCTCCGGTTTCTCGGCAGGCGCCGGTTGAAAGGCAGCATTCACGCCGTTGGATATGACCCGCCCTACCGTCGCGTGTCCCACGGCTGTCTCGTAGGTGTCCCGGATAAACTGCGTCGGATAATGGATGCAATCGACATAGCGATAGACAAAGCGGTCAAAGAAACGGTAAACACCGCGATTGAATCGTTTGGCGTTCATCAAAAAAATGTGGTTGGAGAAATTCTCCGCTTGGCAATGAAAGCCCGCCGTCACGGGAATACCCTTTTCCACGGCAAGCTTTGCCGCCATATGAGAGGCAAAGAACGGCACAAGAAGATGTACCGCGTCCGCACCGTCGAGTGCTTTTTCCAGCGTCGCGCGGTTCGGCTTTGCGATGGTTACACCGTTTTTCCGCACATAACCGTTCAGGGGGCCGAAGGAAACCGTAGGAATGATATAATATCCCTCCTGCCCCTGCCGCGTCTGATCCGGGCAGACCACACGCACCTCATGTCCCTTTGCACTGAGCGAACGGATGAGATTCATTGCAGCCACCGTTGTTCCGTTGTTCTCTTCGCCCAAAACATCGCATACAACCACAATTCTCATATTTTTCTCCCATTTTTATACTTTCCCGCACAATACTATTGAAAATCTCCGATGATCTGACAGTTATTCCATACTATACCCGATTCTTCAGCACGCGTCAATAGGCAAAGCGCCGCATTTGTCAAAAAGCTGTAGGTATACAATTGATGTGAGACCAAATGAATAGAAAAAGGCGATTGAGTTT
>CAMAEX010000181.1:0-4296 GCA_945832065.1 uncultured Clostridia bacterium
TTTCGGTGGTTCGAATCCACCTTCCCCCACCAGAAAAAGACCTGATGCTGACGCATCGGGTCTTTTTCAACGAAATCCACCCTTTGGGTGGGTAAGATACTGCTTCGCAGTGTGATATTCGCCCGGGGCGAGTGATATCGCGGCGGCGGTGGGTGGATTTCATATCACATTTTGCGAAGCAAAACATTTCACTAATACCGCTTCCAAGTGTACGGATCTATCTGTCAAAAAACGCAAATCCATTTTTCCGCGCGTTGTAAAATGAAGTTGCGCATTTTAAGAAAAAAAGTCCATAGCGGGGATTTCTGTGTTAGAATCGATCTGCAACAAAAGATCAACACAGAAAGAAGCAATCGCTATGAACTACCTCAATCATATCGCAAACCACGAAAAAGGTAAACGCCTAACTTACGAAGATTATGTAATGAAATGGAACTTCGGCTGAAAGACGGCTGGAAACCCAATGCTATCGCCACGAAGGAACTGCATTGCGCGCCCAATACCGTGCGCAACATCATCAAGAAGGGTATCAGAGGATGAAAGATTCAGCGAAAAGCAAAGATAAATAAAGGATCCATCAATAAAACTGCATTACCGCGAAGAAACCACATAAAACTGTGCTTTTAGAGAAGCAGATGTTTACATTTGCAGGATATTGCAGTAGAATAAAAAACGGAAAAGCGATTTCCTGTTAGGAGGGTGTCGGATGGAAGGATCTATGCGGTTTTACCGCATTGGTGGAGTGACGATAGCATTGCGCGGACCGTCTTTTTCGGAAAATGCGGTTCTGCGCCCGTTTCGCTGTGAAGCCTCCGTGCCTGACGTTGCGTTTACCGTTGCAATCGGGCATCCAACCTTGCCGAACCGACAGCCCGCGCAGCGCTCCGAACACAGAGCAGAATATCTGCAGGACGGACGCAGCGTGTGTGTCCTGCTGCAAGAGCACTCGGACATGCCGCTGTTGGTGCGGGAGGAGACAGAAAAGGGACGGTATCGCGTCTGCCTGGAAGAGGCGTGTCTGCCGCTGTATGATAACAATCTGGTGCTGAAGCTTTTCGAATTACCGAGACTGCTGGCGGCTCGCGGAGCCTTTTTCCTCCACGCCTCTTTTATTGCATACGGTGGACAGGCAGTTATCTTCACCGCGCCGAAGCAAACGGGAAAATCCACCCAAGCAGCGCTTTGGGAGCGTTATCGCGGTGCGGAGATCGTGAACGGTGACCGGGTGCTGCTGCGGAAAACGCAGGGCATCTGGACGGCATACGGTTCACCGTATTGCGGCACATCCGGCATTTGCAAGAATCGGGTGTTGCCGGTTCGTGCAGTCGTCCTGCTCTCTCAGGCAAAGGAAAACACGATCTGCCCCGCAAGCGCCAAAGAAGCAGCGGCTGCCTTTTTGGAAGGCTGCACCTATGAGCCGCAGACACAGACGGAGGCTGTGCTTGATCTGGCATTGGACATTTGGCGGGAAGTTCCCATGCTGCGTCTCGCCTGCCGCCCGGAGGAATCGGCTGTGATCTGCCTGGAGGAAACTCTTGCAGCGTTGCAGAAGCCATGATCGGCGGATCTTTTGCTGCTCGTGCCTACGGCACTGCCCTGCGCTTCCCCGGCATGATATGCGAAGAAAAATCACTCCCCTGCAACAGCGAGCGTTCGCTTTTGCAGGGGAGTTTTTTATGCCGGTTCAGGAGGAGAACACATTCATATTCTCCGCAGGCGCGTGATAACACACGAAATCGTCCGGATTCGGAGGCGAATCAACACAGATTTGGCTGTCATGAAACAGCGTCAAGCTGTAACCGGGTCCCTCCAAGGTCACAGAGCAGGCGTTTTCTGCGAAATTTGCAATGCCTTCGCAGTTAGAAGCAATAGACTGCGCAAGTTGGAAGCTCTCGTAGTATAGCTCTGGCTTTTGATATTCTCTTTTCATTTCGCTTCCTCCATAATATTGCAGTAACGCATCAGCATCGCAGCAGCTTGTGCGCGGGTCAGCAGTGCAGTCGGCTGAAGCAGCAGGCGGTCACCTTCGGCAGAGCCTTTCAGAATGCCGGAAGCCTCCGCCCAGGAGACGGCTTCTTCCGCCCATGCGCTGACCTCGTCGCGGTCGGCAAAGCGGGTCAGATCGCCGCGCTTTTCAGGAAGCTGCTTGCCGAGCGCGTAGCGGTAAAGGATGGTCGCCATTTGCTCGCGGGTGATCTCTCCCGTCGGGTCAAAGAGATCCTCCCCGATGCCGTTGACGATGCCCTCGCTCTGCGCCCAAGCCACCGCCTCGGAGTACCATGTGCCGTCGGGTACATCGCGGAAGGACGTATTCTCCGCCGCTGCGGGCTTGCCCTCCAACCGCCACAGCACCGTGACGAGCATCGCGCGATCCATCGTCTCCTCCGGCGCGAAGATATTCGCGTCAACACCGTTCATCAAACCGCGTTCGATCACAAAGTCGATCCCCTCGTGCGCCCAGTCGCTCTCGTCAGGCACGTCGGTATAGTCGGCTGAGGCGCAGGGAGTCGGTTGCTCCTCCGACGGCAGCGCCTCGCCGCAAAGGGTGCATACGCCGCCGACAAAGCTGTGACCCAAAGCTTCCGTTACCGTCTGCTCTACGCGATATGCGCAGCGGGCGCAGTGGAAGCCCTCTGTCAGACCGCTCTGCGTGCAGGTCGCTGCGACCGCCGCATCCGTCACGAGGTCATGCCCAAGGGCGGGGATCTCCACGGTGAAGCTGACGGCATACTCGCTGTCGGTATAGGTTTTGGTGCCTGCCGATGTGCAGGTCGGCTCGCTCGTTATCTCTACGGTATAGCGCACGTCCGTCAGCACGGACATTGCCAGTGTCTCGACCTCGCCGCAGTCAGCACAGGTGCCGGTGAGAGTTCCCTCCTCCGTCTCCGTCGGCGCGGCTGTTACCGCATAGGTGAAGCGGTGATAGCACTTTGCCTGTAGGGAGGCAAGCTTTTGAGTCACAGACTCGCTTGCTGCCTGCATCAATTCAAGATTCATGCAAAGCTCGGCTTCCGTGCTCGGCCGACTCTGATAGGTGATCTTCAGGGTTGTCAGCGTGATCGGCGTGTCGCCGGTGTTCGTCAGGACGATCGCCTGACTGACAGTGCCACTGTCTTGCCATTGCAGACAGGATACGCCGTTCAGGTTGGTCAGCGAATAATACATATCCGTATGCGTGCCGATCCCAAACTCACCGGAAGCAAGCGTATTGCCCTCTGCGTCCACACAGGAGGCGGTCAGCGTGCCCGTTTGGTCAAAGGTCTTGATGCCCACCTGCACGGAGGCGATGGACGAGCCGTTGTTCTGAATGGCAAATGCCACTGCCTGACGGCTGTTCAGATAGATTTCATTATTGGGGCCGTAGCTTTCGTAATCGGAAACACCGCCGTTGTCCACGCCGTCGATGAAGCTGATGCCATTGACATAGGCTTCTGCATTGTCAGACGCGTCTTTGCTGAGAAGCTGCTTGCGCAGCTCAATGTACTGCGGCCAGCCCTCTCCGTCAAGAACATAGTAGTCATCCAGATTCTGCGCCGGGTTATAAACTCTTACAGCGTCAAGGTAGAAGTCATAGCTGCCTGTTCCTGTGTGGTCGAAGAACGGGATATAGGTCGGCGTGATGACGACGGTATAGGTGCCGTAGGGCAGCTCCGGGCTCTTGATGACCGGTATCTGGTAGAGACTGTTGTCCGCACCTGTGGCAGGCGTCCAGACATAGTTTTCCTTATACTGCACATAAACGTCGCCCGCCTGCGGGTTGGTGGGAAGCTCTGCCGTTTCATCGTCGCCCTTTTCCGCGACACATTCCTTGACGGCGCTCCAACGCTCTCCGTTGTAGGTCCAGGTGTATTTGACCCACGGGTTTTCTGTGTCTATCGTGCGTTCATAACCGTAATAGGTATCCACGACCCAGCTCTTATAGACGGTGTCCGTCGCCGTGCCCTCGTAGACACGGCAGGTGATAAAGCCCGTCTGGTTGCTGGTCAGGCTGATGAGGTCAAAGCCCGTGCCGCTGAAGGTGAATTTGGCAGTCGGCCAGCTTTTGTTCTGCGTATAGGTATCGCTGCTGACCGTGGTCTTTACGGCTGAGCCGAGAGAATAGGTCGTGCAGGTGTCATATGCGCCGTCATAGCCGTAGACATTGTCTGCGTCATAGTCAGGGAACTCGAAGTCGCCGGGGCGATCCTCGCTCTGATGGGCGGACTGGCTCTGTCCGGCAGTCTCCCAGTTTCCTTCGAGGGCAATAAAGCTGTCCTCATAATAGATCGTTGTCGCAGGCACGACGGTAACGGTGTC
>CAMAEX010000182.1:0-4284 GCA_945832065.1 uncultured Clostridia bacterium
GCTTCTGCTATACTAATAAAAAGTATATTGCGGAGTTTCGGCTTTTCCGCGGAAAGATAAGGAAATACAGCATGGATAAAACAAAGACCTTTCAGGAGCTTGGAGTCAGTGAGGAGATCGTGCGGGCGCTTGAAAAAAAAGGCGTAGGATTGCCCACGAAGGTGCAGGAGGAGGCGATCCCTCCGCTGCTGGCATGGAAGGATGTCATTGCCAAAGCGCCGACGGGTACGGGGAAAACCTTTGCCTTCGGCATCCCAATGATCGAACATATTGACGCAAACAGTGAGGATCTACAGGGGCTGGTTCTTGCGCCGACAAGAGAGCTTGCGCTTCAGATCGGAGACGAGCTGAACGGCTTGCTGCCTTACTATAATCAGACCATCCGCGTGACGGTCCTCTACGGCGGTCAGCGCATGGAGCCACAGATCAAGGCACTGGCGCGGCATCCGCACATCGTTGTCGCCACCCCGGGCAGATTGACCGATCACTACAACCGGAAAAATCTGCGTTTGGACAAGATCAAGACAGTCATCCTCGATGAGGCGGATCGGATGCTTGATATGGGCTTCTTTGACGATGTGACGAAGATCCTCAACAGGATCAAAAACCGTGTCAATCTCGGCTTGTTTTCCGCGACCATCTCGCAGGAGGTCATGACCGTGAGCTGGATGTACCAGCGCGACGAGGTGGAGATCACCGTCGATCCCACGGAGGAGAGCAAGCCGGATATCGATCAGTATTCCATCACCGTCCCGCGCTTGGAAAAAGAGGAGGCCATGCTACGCATCCTCCGCTCCGGCGCGCTCGAACGCGTGATCGTGTTCTGCAACACAAAGGTTATGTGCCAGCGCCTCAGCGACGATTTGCGCCGCGCGGGCATTCAGGCGGATTGCCTGCACGGAGATATCAAGCAGGCGACCCGTGAGAAGACGATGTCCGCCTTCCGCAAGGGAAAGCTTCCGGTCCTGATCGCTACGGACGTTGCTTCACGAGGTATTGACGTGGATGATGTGGACGGCGTGATCAACTACGATGTCCCCGACGAGAACGAATACTATATCCACCGCATCGGCAGAACGGGGCGCGCCCGCAAGAAAGGAATTTCCTTTACCCTCATCGGCTCCTTCCCGGAGAAAGCCAAGCTGGATGAGATCGCCAAATTCTCCGGCTTTGAGATTGCTCCGATGATTTTTGACGAGTACGGCTGTCTGGTGCCCGCTCCCACGGAGGAGAAGCATCCGCCGCGTAAAAAATTCTGATGCGCTCGGTGGAGGAGGGACTTCTGCTGCTGCGCTGCAGGCTCGGACAGGCGGTGTGCCCGCTGTCAGAAACGGAATATCGACAGCTTATCGCCGTGCTGCAGCGGGCAAAAGCAGCGGGGCTGCAGGGGCAGATCACGGAGGAGCTTCTGCGCACCTATGGTGTGGAAAGCGCTCTGCGTGAACGCGCACTGACGTTGCTGCATCGCAGGGAGGTGCTGCAGCGTTATCTCGATTCCGCGCCGGAGATTTCCGTGCTGACGCGCCTCGGAGAGGGCTTTCCGCAGCGTTTGCGCGCACTCGGAGGGGATTGCCCTCCCGCCCTGTTTTGCACGGGAGAGCTTTCGCTGCTGAACACTCGCTGTATCGCATTGGTCGGCTCACGCAGGCTTTACGAACGGGGGAGCGCCTTTGCCGCTCATATCGGTACGCTCGCCGCGAAAGAGGGCTTTACCCTTGTCTCCGGCGGCGCGGTCGGCGCGGACCGTATTGCGCAGGAGGCGTGCCTGCGCGCCGGTGGCAGCGTCATTTGTTTTGTCCCCGACGCGCCGGTGAGGTATCCCATACGGAAAAACCTGCTTCTGTGCAGCGATGAAGGCTATGAGCTTGCCTTTTCCTCTGCACGCGCCCTGCGCAGGAACCTCTATATTCACGCACTCGGCGAAAAAACCTTCGTTGCGCAATGTCCGCAATGCCGCGGCGGCACATGGTCCGGTACGCGGGAAAATCTGCGGCGCGGTCTTTCCGAAGTCTACGCCCTGCGTGACAGTTCGGAGGGAATCACCGCGCTTGCAATGCTCGGCGCGGTCTTACTGGATGAGTTTCCGGTAGAACTCAACGGTCTGACACCCTTTGAGTTGTCCATTTTCAACTGAATTTTCCAAAAAACGCGAAAAATATAAAATTTCAGTTGATTTTGACAAAGATTTTCGTTATAATCTCCGTATGTCATTGTGTATCTAACTGACATATGGAGGTTATTCTTTTATGTGTGGTATCGTTGGCTACATCGGCGCACAGCAGGCGGCGCCGATTTTACTCGATGGGCTTTCGAAGCTCGAATACCGCGGCTATGATTCGGCAGGCATCTGCGTATTTTCCGACACAGGCTTTCAGATTGCCAAAACAAAGGGCAGACTTGCCGCCTTGTGTGAGATGACGGAGGACGGCTCGACGATTACCGGCACCCTCGGCATCGGTCATACCCGCTGGGCGACACACGGTGCGCCCTCAAACGAGAATTCTCATCCGCACCTTTCCGCAAACGGTAAGATCTGCGTGGTTCATAACGGCATCATCGAAAACTATCTGGTCTTAAAGGAATTCCTGCTTGCGCAGGGGAAGACCTTCTCCTCGGATACCGACACCGAGGTCGCGGCAAATCTGCTCGAATACTATTATGAGCAGGAGGGCAATCTGCGCGCCGCCGCCTGCCGCGCTGTGAAAGAGCTTTCCGGCAGCTATGCCCTCGGCATCCTCTGCACGGATTATCCGGATTCCATGCTTGCCATCAAAAAGGACAGCCCGCTTATCTTCGGCTTCGGCAAGGGGGAGAATTTCATTGCCTCGGATGTCCCCGCGATCCTGCGCTATACCCGTGAGGTCGTCTATCTGAACGACGGAGATATGGTCGAGTTTACCGCGAACAGCGTCAGCTTCTTTGACGCGCAAGGCAACGCTGTGGGGAAAACGCCCGAGCATATCACATGGGAAATGTCCGCAGCGGAAAAGTGCGGCTACCCGCACTTTATGATGAAGGAGATCCATGAGCAGCCGAAGGCGCTGCGTGACACCATCAGCCCGCGCATTAAGGACGGCAGAGTTGTCTTAAATGAGCTGACGTTAAGCCCGGATTATCTGCGCGGTGTCCGAAGGATCTATATCGTCGCCTGCGGTTCGGCATACTATGTCGGCTGCCTCGGAAAGTATATTTTGGAAAAGACCTGCCGCATCCCCGTCGAACCGATCCTTGCCTCGGAGTTCCGCTATTCCGAGCCGGTATTGGGTGACGATACGCTGGTGATCATCATCAGCCAGTCCGGAGAGACGGCGGATACGCTTGCTGCGCTCCGCGAGGCGAACACCCTCGGTGCGCGGACGCTTGCCATCGTCAATGTCGTCGGCAGCGCCATCTCCAAGGCAGCGCATGACGTGATCTACACATGGGCAGGTCCTGAGATCGCCGTCGCCACGACAAAGGCGTATTCCACGCAGCTTTCGGTGCTGTACCTGATCGCCTTATATATGGGAGATATCCTCGGAACGCTCTCTAATGAGGAATATAACGCCATGCTTGAGGCTTTGATCCGCCTGCCCGACCGTCTTTCCGAGATCCTCACGGAGGAGAATCTTACGAGCATCAAGGCGCTGGCGGACGAATGCAAGGATCACCATGATGTATTCTTCATCGGACGCAATTTGGACAGCGCGACCTGCTTGGAGGGCAGCCTCAAGCTGAAGGAGATCGCCTATGTTCACTCCGAGGCATATGCCGCAGGTGAGTTGAAGCACGGTCCGATCTCGCTCATTGAGAACAACACCCTTGTCATTGCGGTCGCCGGCGTTCCTGCGCTGTTTGAGAAGACAATGTCCAATGTCAAGGAGGTCAAGGCGCGTGGCGCGAAGGTTCTCGGTCTGACGACGATGAATTTTGCGGAGGAGATCAAGAAGACTGTGGACTGCTGCCTGCTGGTGCCGCAGACGCACCCGCTGCTCCAGCCGAGCTTGAATGTTGTCCCGCTGCAGATTTTCTCCTACTATGTCGCCCTTGCCCGCGGCTGCGACGTCGACAAGCCGCGCAACCTCGCAAAATCCGTCACTGTTGAATAAGAAAGATGCAACCCCCATTGCCGCGTGCAATGGGGGTTCCTGTTATGACCATAGGTCGCGGGCGTGTCCCCGCAATACAGAACCGAGTACCAATAACATTAACAAGCCGCATTGCGCGAAGCAATGCGGCTTGTGCAGCGTGTCGAAAAAGCCCCCGATGTGTCATTGCGAGGAGCAAAGCGACGTGGTAGCGCAG
>CAMAEX010000183.1:0-4283 GCA_945832065.1 uncultured Clostridia bacterium
CGATGCCGCCCGTATCCACCAGCTCAAACTCTCTGCCGTTCCAGTCACAGGTGCCGTAAATGCGGTCGCGGGTCACGCCGGGGGTATCCTCGACGATGGCGGTGCGCTTGCCTGTGAGCTTGTTAAAGAGCATGGACTTTCCCACATTGGGTCTGCCCACGATCGCTACCAAAGGCTTTGCCATATTCTCTGCCTCCTTTTGTTATTCTGATTCCGTCAGACCGAAGCTCTGCCAAGACTCGGTCCGTGCCTCCGTGGTCGGCATCTCGGTAGTGGGTGCTTCCGTTGTCGTCTCCTCCGTGGTCGTCGACTCCGGCGCGCTGCTCTCTTCTTCGTCAAGGTCCTCCTGCCGGAGCTGAAGTGTCCCCTGTTTTCCTCTCCCACAGGCGTCAATGCTCAGGGTCAGCGCACAAGTGTCAGGAGCAACCATCATTTCTCCATCGTCTTCCCACTTTCCAAATCTCCCGATTTTCCCTATTATTGCACAAAAGCGCGGATTTTTCAACCACGAAAGCGTTATAGAATCGTCTCCATGCCGATTTTTTGTGGTTTTAAGCCGCAGGCTTCATAAAAGCGCAAAGCGTTTTCGTTGCACGCCCAGACATTGAGCGTCAGATTATAGCAGCCCTGCTCCTTTGCAAAGCTGCACACGAATTCATACAGTGCCCTGCCGATTCCCTGCCCGCGGACGTTTTCATCCACGCAAAGATCATCGATGTAAAGCGTTTTGACATCGGTCAGAATATTGTCTGCGGGAAAGCGGCGGAACATACAAAATGCGTAGCCGCAGACATTGCCGTCTTGCACCGCGACAAAGATCGGGCGTGTCTCGTCGCCAAGCAGCTCCCGCAGCTCCTCATCGGTGTATTTCTCCGTTCCGCCGCGAAACAGATCGGGACGTCCTTTATGATGTACCTCCAGCACCTGCCGCAGCAGCCGATGCAGCGCCGGCAGATCACAATGCTTCGCTCTTCGAATTTCCATATAACCCTCCATCCACTCTGTAGGGCGGGGACATGTCCCCGCCCTACGATCCTTGCGTTCCCATTTCGTCTCCGCCGAAAAAGAAAAGAGGAAGGAACACATTCCCTCCTCATCTCTTATCCGTGCGAACTTATTTCGCTTCAGCGGCAGGAAGAACCTCGCGGCCATTGTAGGTACCGCAATTCTTGCAAGCTCTGTGGGGCAGGCGCGGTTCGCCGCATTTCGGGCAGGCAACAACGCCGGGCACGGAGAGCTTCCAATGAGAGCTGCGTCTCTTATCCCGTCTCGCCTTGGAAACCTTACACTTCGGAACAGCCATGAATGACACCTCCTTGGTCAGATGCTAAAAAAATTACTTATCCTTCAACAGCTGCCCAAGGACAGCCAAACGGGGATCAGTCTCAGGGCGGCAATTGCACTTGCCCTCGTTCAGATTCTTGCCGCAGCGGAAGCACAGTCCCTTGCAGTCCGGCTTGCACAGCAGCTTGGAATCCATTTGGAGCACGAACGCGGTCGTCAGGATCTCGTCGAGGTCTGCGCAGTCGTCTTCCAGCAAAAAGATCCATTCGTCCGCCTCATCCTCATTTTCCAATTCGGTCGTAAGGACGGCGTGGGCGGGAACGGTGAGCTTTCTGGTAAACTCCGCCGCGCAGCGATCACATACGCCGTGCAGGACGGTGGTAAGCTCCGCGTCGAGCAGGAGCACACCCGCCGTGTTGCGAACGGCACCCTTTGCCGAAACAGGCTCCTGCACCGGGCGGCTTCCGCCGAATTGCAGCTCACGCAGATCCAGCGTGGTCTCAAACGGAAGGACGCTGTCGGGCGTTTCAATAATTTTAGACAACCTTAACAGCATAGCAATCCCCTGTTTCATAGTCGTGCAGGAAATATTATAACGGCTGAAGTCCCGTTTGTCAAATGCTTTTTTGATTTTTTCCGCGAAAAAGTGCTTGACATTCGGATTTTTCTGCCGCATAGTATTTTCAAACGAACCATTCGGGCTTTTTTGCCCACAGGAGACAATCATGAAGGAAATTACAATCGGCAAAAACGATGCCGGTCAGCGGCTCGACCGTTTTCTGGCAAAGGCGGTGCCGTTGCTGCCCGCCTCCCTCGCGCAGAAATATATCCGTCTCAAGCGCATCAAGCGCAACAACGCCCGCGCACAGCGGGACGACCGGCTCTGCGAGGGCGATATTTTACAGCTTTATATCAACGATGAATTCTTCGACACGCCGCGCGAGGATAACGCCTATCTGACCGTCGCCGCGCCAAAGTTCAATATTGTCTACGAGGACGAAAGCCTTCTCTTGGTGGATAAGCGCCCCGGCATCGCCGTCCACCCGCACGACGGCGCAGAATACGGCAAGACCCTGATCGATCACATACAGGCGTATCTCTATGCCAAGCGGGAGTGGCGTCCGCGCGAGGAAAACGCCTTCACGCCCGCCCTGTGCAACCGCATTGACCGCAACACGGGCGGCATCGTCATTGCGGCAAAGACCGCCGAGGCGCTGCGCGTGATGAATCAGAAGATCAAGGACCGCGAGCTGGACAAGCGCTATCTCGCCATCGTCGAGGGTACGCCGAAGCCAAAATCCGGCGTTCTGCGCGGCTACCTATTTAAAGATGCTGTGAAGAACCGCGTCTTTGTGACGGACGCGCCGCAGAAGGGTGCAAAGACCTGCGAGACGCGCTATGAGGTCTTGGAGAGCCGCAACGGGCTTTCTCTGGTCGAGTGCGAGCTGATCACCGGCAGGACGCACCAGATCCGTGCCCAATTCGCCCACGCTGGGCATCCTCTGCTGGGAGACGGCAAATACGGCAAGCTCGACAAGCGCTTCGACCGCAAGTATCAGGCACTCTATTCCTACAAGCTCACCTTCCGCTTTACCACCGACGCAGGTTCCCTGAACGCCTTAAACGGAAAAACCTTCACTGTCGAAAAAGTGGACTTCGTTGACGAATATTTCCCGAAAAAATAGAGCTGCACCCTTTGCGGATAGAACCTGTAGGGCGGGGACATGTCCCCGCCCTACATTGGCTGTTTCGTTTCTCGCAGCATGCGGCATCCCTGACATGCCCGTGCAGGCACCCATAAAAAACCACCAGCGTTGCGCAAGGTGATTTTTATAATTCCTCGTTCCCGCAAAGCAGCGGCTTTAATACTGCAACGCAGCCGTCAATGCCGAGCGCGGTGCTATCCAGGACAAGATCAAAATTATTTCGGTCATCCCAACGGCGCAGGGTGTTGGCGTAATAGTAATTCGCCCGTTTCTTGTCAAAGCGGCGCATTGTCTCCTCAATACGGTTCTCCGCGATGCCGTATTCCTGCTTGACGCGCCGCTTTTTGTCCTCCGCCTGTCCGCGGATAAAAACTCTGACCACGCGCTTTTTGTCCTCAAACGCTTCCGAGGCGCAGTGCCCAAGGAAGACCGCCCGTCCCTGCGCGGCAAGCTGCCGAATGATTTTCTGCTCCGCTAAGAACATCTGTCCCTCCGCGCCGAGCATCTCAGCGTCGCCGATCTGCACCTTTGCCATCGCCATGATGGAATAGAGGAAGCTGCCCGTGGTGCTCTCCTCGTAGCGTTCCAACCGCTCCACCGAGACGCCGTACCGCTTTGAAACCTCCTCTAAAATTTCTCTGCCGTAGCACGGCACGCCGCATTCCTCCGCCAGACGCCGCGCGATCTGCGTACCGCCGCTGCCGTATTCCCGTTCAATGGCAATATGTCTGCTTTTCATGCTGCAAAGCCCTTCTTCCGTAATTTATGGGATAAGAATAACGCACCTTTCTAAACTGAAACGAAACTCAAAAACCGCCCCATCGCTGCGAATACTTATGCAAAGCCATTGCATTTTCCCTTGTTTTCTGCTACAATATGCCAAACGGAGGAATGCTTATGAGAATTGTTGTCAAGGTTGGCACATCGACGTTGGCGCACGCGACGGGCAGATTGAATATCCGACGCGTCGAGCAGCTTTGCAAGGTGCTGAGCGATTTAAAAAATGCCGGGCATGAGCTTGTGCTGGTTTCATCCGGTGCCATCGGCATGGGCATAGGCAAGCTCGGTCTGCGCGAGCGCCCGCAGGATATGCCCTCAAAGCAGGCAGCTGCCGCCATCGGGCAGTGCGAGCTGATGTACGTTTATGACAAGCTCTTTTCCGAATATCATCATACCGTCGCGCAGATTCTGCTCACGGGCAGCGACATTCACAACGAGCAGCGCAGCGAGAATTTCCACAACACCCTGTTCCGTCTGCTGGAATTGGGCGCGCTGCCGATCCTCAACGAGAAC
>CAMAEX010000184.1:0-4221 GCA_945832065.1 uncultured Clostridia bacterium
CAGCAGCGTTCATGTTGGGCAGCACGATTTTGAATGCATTGGCTGTTGCCTCAATACTGGGTTGCACAGGGCAGTTTTCGTACAGCTTGAAAATACGACGAATACCAGTGCCGTAGCTTTCAATCAGACGCAGGCGGTGAAATACTTCCGCAAGCTTTTTATTTCTCGGCTGTGAAACACCGATGCGGATATCCTCTGTGGAAAGGCCAGGCAGGAGTCCGCCGAGAGAAATGAATTCCATTTTGCTGTCGTTTACATTGATGATAATACTGCCGCTGAAGCTGTAATCCCGATGCACCAACGCATTGAGCAGCGCTTCACGAATTGCCTCCTCGGGATAGTCCTGCTTATCCGTGCGGACAACGCCCTTGATGGTGGAGACGGTTCTGTTGCACAGCGCCAGATAGTTGATCGAGTTTTCAAACTGCTTGAAAATCGAGCCGCCAAACTCCTTGCTGTCCCGGAACTCCGTGCAGGATTCATCATTGAATACGGCAATTTTTGTGGTGTGCAGGCATTGATCGGAAAGAAGAAGCGCAAGGTTTGTGAAAACATCGTTTTTGGTAATGCCCAAAGCCCGGTACTTTTCCACCGAAAATTCAACGCCGTACTGCTTGAACGCCGCCTTCGCTGTCTCGAAGGTCAATTCCTGTTCCAGGCAGCGGTCATCCTCAAAATTGTCACCGTCCGATTCTTTGATCATCTGACGGATTTGCTCAGGAGAGGCCGGAACACTGGACGCGCCCTGGCGAACGTACACGCCGGTGGGCTTCATGCCCTTGGATTTCAGATAGTAAGGCTTGTAGCTGCCTTCTCCCACTTCAATCCGGATTACTTTGTTGTCTTGGAGAACATATCGCACGAACATGGTCACGTCCGGATGAATGGCATCGCGGATGCCGTTGGTCAGGCGGGTGTAGGTTTCATCTACGTCCTCAATACCGATCAGGTTGCCCTTATCATCAATACCGAGATAGATCACGCCGCCGTCCGTATTTGCAAATGCGATGACTTCCTTGTAAATGTCATCGACCATCTGAGATTTATATTCAATGCGTTCGCTTTCATATTGCATATACAGTTCCTCCATTGTAGCTTACTTACATTATACTCACTTTTTCACACTTTTCAATATAGTGGGGTGAAAATTCACTTTTTGTTTACTCTGGAAGTGAAAATTACTTTTACCTTCATCTGCTCATTGCCCTTCCGACTTGCACTTTTGCAAGATTTCGGGAGGGCTGTTTTTAGATGGCCGAACGGAGTGACAGATGGAATTATCCCTTTGTCACCCCCGTTCTCGTTATTTGTCGGCAGGATAAGTAAATCGGAGGCTGCGAATGTACTCAAGATCTTCCTTCCACTTTTGAAAAGCCAGTTCATTCCCGGCCTTCATACCATTGATATTCATTCTTCGCTTCAAAAAGCTCATTACCTCATATTTTGAAGCCTTCCCAGCATCAATGGCGCATTTTAAAATGCTTTGTCGTTCGGATGCGTGTAGACCAACAGACTGGCTGACAGTGTATCCCATGTTGTAGAAAACGGAGGCGTCTGCAAACCCAGAAAAATCCCCTGCGGTATCATTTTCATATGCAATTTTTCCGCGTGGTACCCCATAACTTTCAAACATAGTCGTCATTCTCCTCAATATACTTTCGCATTTTCTCTATGGCAGTATAGAATGTCCGTTCAGACGCCTTATCGGACTTGCGGCTGGCGGAGTGGGAGATTTCTCCAAAGGGTATAGGCTTTATGGGCCTGTACTCGATCTCTCCACCTATCAGCGCAGCCTTCTTTGTAGCCCAGCAGGTGTCGCAGAAGCCCAAATGTTTGGCAACCGTGCGCTGCTCCCGGTAGGTGAGGTTATCATAAGCCTTGTGGAGGGCGGTATACAGCACCGTTCGAAAATACAGCTTGTCCGGCGCTGATGTGGTGTCCACCGTCACATCCTCGGTGCTTTCTTCTCCGTCCTCATCGTAGCATTGGTAGAAATCTGCCCGCCGCTCGTTCAGGGCGCCTATCGCAATGTAGCGTTTTACGGTTTTGGCGTCCATTCCGACCTCATCTGCAATTGTCTGTATGCCGCCGTCGCTGGAATCATCGCCGTTTCGGTGATAGATTGCCATAATGCGCTTCATCACCGGGTAGGTATCGACCGTCATGGTGACCACGCCGCTTTGAGCCGCGCGGATGTAGTCCTCGATACTGTCCGAAATATATTGCTTTTGAAAGGCTGCAAACGGTGCGCCTATGGACGGATCATATTTTCCCAGAGCGGCCAGAATGCCGCACACCGCCGCCTGCTTGATGTCCGCAAAGTGCTCCGGCATTCCGTAACGCTGGCAGGTGTCCCGCGCCAGCTTGTTCAGCATCGGCTCCCGGTCGTGGAGATACCAAGCGATGTACTTGTCCTCTTTTTCTGAAAGATACCGGTCAATATACTCCTGCGGCGGCAGCTTGGGCGGCGCAGGATCGAGGAGGTACATCCAGCGCTCTAAGAGAGATTGCTGCTGTCTGCGGATTTCGTTCAGTTCTTCGGACACCGGCTGCACCTCCATTTCTTACGATTTCATCCTTCTGTTCGTGTCGGCATAGAGCTTCGTGCGCTCCAAATCCTTGCAATACTCCCTCGCAGCGTATGTGTCGTCCTCCTCCGCCTGCTCCAAACGCCGCTTCGCCATTGCCTGTGCCGCCGCCGCAAATTCCGCCGGAATCGTGCCTCGGCTCTTTTCAGAGCGGATGGCAGCGCAGCGTCTGGCGTAGGCGGCCTTCAGCGGGTTATCCTTTGCCCGTTCCGCCTTGCCCTGGATGATGGCGTAGCGGCGGCAGGAGATTTTCTCACCGTGGTATAACTCCGGTGCAGTGCCGTAGGAGCAATATTTTTGCCGCCGTGCACTTTGCATCAGGAAGTACTGTCCGCAGATTTCGCACCGTCTTGGATAATGTCCGTAGTGTAAACCTTCAAAGAAGTCGGTCAGGACGAAGCTGTAATAACTTTTAAAGGTCATCCTTCGGGCAGTCACCAGAATCCGGCTATTTCGTCGTTTCGGGAAGGCGATATATTCCGTGTTCAGTGGAAACAGCGCTTTGTCGAATATCTCTGCTGCAATGGGCAGCAAATGCCGCTCGTCGAAACGCTCTGCCGCATCCACACGGGAGACGAATTGCCGGAGCTGCGCATAGGCCTTGCGCATATCCTCCGGGATAGCGTCATAAAAGCGGAGGGTCTGCAAAACGGTTGCGCACAGCGTTTCGTACTTTTTGAAAAGAGACTTATCATATTCGGGCGGAAGGATACCCAGATAGATTACATCCTGATCCTGCCGTGCGACTGCTGCCCTGCGCCGGAAGTAATCCTGTATGGCAACGGCGTTTTCTGCGGTGAACAGCGCTGCAATGCGCTGTTTTTCTGTGGCAATGTCCAGCGAGGAAAAGGGCTTCAGCTTTGGCAGGGTTTTCAGAATGAGCCGGATTTCCTCTCTGGCTTTCACAAAGTCCGTTTCATTCAGATACCCGGCGGCAAGCTGCTCCTGCACATTCCAGTTGTTTTGTCTGAATACGGCAATTCTCGCCGCCGTGTCATTCTTGTAATATTGATTCAGCAGGTGTACAGCAAAGGTGCCTGCCGCATAGCTTTTGCTGCCGATATGCACTCGCCCGTCCCGGTAAATGGCAGTTAAAAAGCCGAGTCCTTCGTTCATATGCCCACCTTCCTTCTAAATTCTATCAGACAATATGTCCCATAAGCGGGACAGATTCTTTTTTATATTTTTCAAGAAATATTTTTGCTTTACGCCATAATTAGAACATTAGTTCTATATAACTATATCAGAAAAAGCTCCTGTTTTCAAGGCTTTTTCCAGTGTTGCGGACAGGATTTTTCTCGTGTTGCTGAATCCTTACCTTTTTTCGCTGTTTCCTCCATTAACTATATAGAAGGCAGTTGTCGATCCGTCGGGATCATCCCCGGCGGCTTTTTTGCTGCCCGAAAAACGGAAAGGAGGCGAAAAGGATGGTCTTGAGATATTCGGCTGAGCCAAAGCACCGATATTTGGCTCTAATCGGTTATTTTGCTGTAAAAGGTGAGCCGAGTTGGCTCACCAAAAAGATACACCCCAAGAGGAGAAGAAACGGTTTCCCCCGTCCAAAAGCGGGAATCGGATGTATCCCCTACGGGGTACGTCTCACGGTATAACAAGCAGGGACTTTGTGTGCCAA
>CAMAEX010000185.1:0-4184 GCA_945832065.1 uncultured Clostridia bacterium
ATCGTCAACAACGGCAAGTGCATCGGCGACCGCATGGATCTGTCCACCGCCGACCGCATGATGATCCAGGTGCCGATGTTCCACTGCTTCGGCATGGTGCTTGCCATGACCGCGTCCATGACCCACGGCGCGACGATCCTGCCACTGCCCTATTTCTCCCCGAAACCGGCGCTCGCCTGCGTCAATCAGGAGCATATCACCGCCTTCCACGGCGTTCCGACGATGTTCATCGCCATGCTGGAGCATCCCGATTTTGAAAAGACCGATTTTTCCTTCATGCGCACCGGCATCATGGCAGGCTCTCCCTGCCCGATCTCCGTCATGCAGGATGTGGTGGAAAAGATGCATATGCGGGAGATCACCATCGTCTACGGGCAGACCGAAGCCTCCCCCGGCTGCACAATGAGCAGCACGGACGATCCGATCGAGGTGCGCGTTGCCACCGTCGGACGCGCCCTGCCCGAGATCGAGTGCAAGATCGTTGATCCCGAGACGGGCGAGGACTGCCCCGACAATGTGACGGGCGAATTCGTCGCGCGGGGCTACAACATCATGAAGGGCTACTATAAAATGCCCCGCGCCACCGCCGCTGCCATCGACAAGGACGGCTGGCTGCACACGGGCGACCTTGCCTGCCGCACCCCCGAGGGCAACTACCGCATCACAGGACGCCTCAAGGACATGATCATCCGCGGCGGAGAAAACATCTATCCGAAGGAGATCGAGGAATTCATCTACACGCACCCAAAGGTCAGCGATGTGCAGGTCATCGGTGTGCCGGACGAGCAGTACGGCGAGGAGATCATGGCGTGCATCATCCTGAAAGAGGGCGAGACCATGACCGCCGACGAGATGAAGACCTATATCCGCGAGCACATGGCAAAGCACAAGGTGCCCCGCTATGTTGATTTCGTGGATTCCTTCCCGATGAATGTCGCGGGCAAGATCCTCAAATACAAAATGCGCGAGGATGCCATTCAAAAGCTGGGGCTGCAAAAAGCAAACGCCATCGAAACGGCTTAATTTAGAAAGAAAAAGCTTGACAAATTCTGTCGGCTGTGCTATCATATCACCAATTCAATACTTCAAAGGCTATGACGAAGACGGCATAGATCCCTTCCGTCCCAGAGAGTCGGCGTTGCTGCGAGGTCGATACGTGAAAGATCTGATTCTGCCCATCCCTTCCGAGCCGGAGATCCGAGAATATGCGCAAGCAAAAGGTAGGCGTCTCCCGTCACTGCCACGTCACGGCAAGGGGCTTGTCAGAGCCATAAGGGGCACGAATGTGCAATTTGAGTGGTACCGCGGGTTAATACATTATCCCGTCTCAAAGCAAACGCTTTGAGACGGGTTTTTTCATGAATGCACCACCCCGTTTAGGGGCAGACGCCTATGCAGGCACTTTCTTCCATCGCGTAGGGGCGGCTATCAGCCGCCCGCGTGCAGGAACTATTGAAAGTGTACCAATTTGTTCGCTCGTGCCGGCGGGCGGCTGATAGCCGCCCCTACGAGAACGAACGCATCCATACAAAAAACTACAACAACGCAAAACGCGAAGAAAATTCAACAGAAAAAGAGGGCTTGACTATGCAGACAACGACATACGATTCCACCATCACCGCCATTGCCGAGCGTATTCGGGACATGCGCGAAATCGCGGGCTTCTCCGTTGCGGAAATGGCGCAGAAGACCGATACGACGCCGGAGCAGTACGAGGCTTACGAAAACGGCACCTGTGATTTTCCCTTCTCCTTCCTTCACAAGTGCTCCATTGCCTTCGGCATCGAGACGACGGCGATCTTAGAGGGTCGGACGGCAAAGCTCTCGTCCTACACCGTCACCCGCAGCGGCGAGGGGCAGGTCGTGGTGCAGGAGGGCGGCATTGAGATCTGCAACCTCGCGCCGCGCTTCCGTGACAAGATCGCAGAGCCGCACCTTGTCCGTTACGGCTACCGCGCCGAGCAGCAGAATCTCCCCATTCAAACAAGCACCCACTCCGGGCAGGAATTCGACTATATCGTCAGCGGCAAGCTCAAGGTGCAGATCGGCAAGCATACCGAGATCCTCGGTCCCGGCGACTCCATCTACTATAACAGCTCCACACCCCACGGCATGATCGCGGTGGACGGGCAGGATTGCGTTTTCTGCGCCGTTGTCCTGCCCGGTGAGGACATGGCACCGGAGTCCGTCAGTCAGAGTATCGCGGTCGCCCGTTCGAGCCAGCGCCTGCTGTGCGAAAAGTTCGTAAAGTGTACCGAAAACGAAAAGGGTGAGCTGCAAAAGATCGCCTTTGAAAACGAAAACAGCTACAACTTCGCCTTTGACACCGTAGACGCTTTGGCAGACGCCTATCCCGAAAAGCTTGCCATGCTCCATTTGGACAAAAACAAGGTCGAGCGCCGCTTTACCTTCCGCGACATCAAGCGTGCCTCCAATCAGACGGCGAACTATTTCCGCTCCCTCGGCATTCAAAAGGGTGACCGCGTCATGCTGGTGCTCAAGCGTCATTACCAATTCTGGTTCTCCATGCTTGCCCTGCATAAGCTCGGCGCCATTGCCATTCCCGCAACCAATCAGCTTCTGACCCACGACTTTGAATACCGCTTCCAAGCCGCAGGCGTCAGCGCCATCGTCGCAACAGCAGACGGCGCGGTCGCAGACTGCGTTGATGCAGCGGCAAAGACCTGTCCGGAGCTGAAAACCAAGATCTTAGTCGGCGGAAAGCGCGAGGGCTGGCACAGCTTTGATGAAGAATACTCCCTCTATACCGGAAAATTTGAGCGCTCTGCCGATACGCCCTGCGGTGAGGATATCTGCACCATGTTCTTCACCTCCGGCACGACGGGCTATCCAAAAATCGCCGCCCACAGCTACAAATACGCCCTCGGGCATTTCATCACGGCGAAATACTGGCACTGCGTCGAGCGCGACGGTCTGCACCTGACCATCTCCGACACCGGCTGGGGCAAGGCGCTGTGGGGCAAGTTCTACGGGCAGTGGATGGCGGAGGGCGCCGTCTTTACCTATGACTTTGACCGTTTCGACGCCCAAGATATTCTGCCGCTGTTTGCCAAGTACCGGATCACGACCTTCTGCGCACCTCCCACGATGCTGCGTATGCTCATCAAGGAGGATCTGTCGAAATACGACCTCAGCTCCATCCACCACATGACCACGGCGGGCGAAGCGCTCAACCCCGAGGTTTTCCGTCAGATCAAGAAGCTGACGGGTCTGACCGTCATGGAGGGCTTCGGTCAGACCGAAACGACCCTCTCCATCGCCACCCTGCCCGGCACGCCCAGCCGTCCCGGCTCGATGGGCAAGCCCACGCCGCTGTATGATATCGACCTCGTGGATGCGGATGGCAACAGCGTGCCCGACGGCGAGGTCGGTGAGATCGTCATCCGCACCGATAAGGGTGTCCCCTGCGGACTGTTCAGCGGCTATTACCGCGACGAAGCGCGCACCAAGGAGGTCTGGCACGACGGACTGTATCACACCGGCGATACCGCGTGGCGCGATGAGGACGGCTATTTCTGGTATGTCGGCAGAGTGGACGATGTGATCAAGTCCTCCGGCTACCGCATCGGACCGTTCGAAATTGAAAACGTCATCATGGAGCTGCCCTATGTCCTCGAGTGCGGTGTCTCCTCCGCCCCCGACGAGGTGCGCGGTCAGGTCGTCAAAGCAAGCATCGTACTGACCAATGGCACGCAGCCCAGCGAGGAACTGAAAAAAGAGATTCAGAACTATGTAAAATCGCATACCGCGCCCTATAAATACCCGCGCATCATCGTCTTCCGCGACGAGCTTCCCAAGACCATTTCCGGCAAAATTCAAAGAAACAAGCTTTAAATCGTTAAAGATTTCCTTGACAATCCGAGACGGCTGTGGTATCATGGATGAAAATTCATAGAAAAACGATGACGGAGAGTGTCACGGATCCCGCTTTTTTCAGAGAGTCGGCGTATGGTGCGAGCCGATAAAAAGCTCCCGCAGACTGTAGCTCCCGAGTTGGAAAGAAGAAAGCATGTTTCATGTGAGTAGACCTTTCCCGTGATTGCTGCGTAAAGGCATAATGCTTGTTAGAGCATGAGTGGCACGAAGGTGCAATTTGAGTGGTACCGCGGGATGATACCCGTCTCAAAGAATAACTCTTTGAGACGGGTTTTTGCATTTCTCCC
>CAMAEX010000186.1:0-4151 GCA_945832065.1 uncultured Clostridia bacterium
CGGAGTTTTTGAAATATGCGAAGCACTATATCCGGGACGGACTGCTGTTCTGCCGTATGATGGGCGAAGCCGGTTCCTTTGCCAGCCTTGCGGAGTACCGGCGTGTGCGGCAGATTGGCGCGATATATAACAATTCGGGTAAAAGCCGCGCAGAGGTCATTTCTGAGTTCGCCGCCCAAAGCGGATATAAGGGCGAAAGCGTTTCTGCGGACGAGCTGCTGACCATTGCCCGGCGCAACCGCAGTATCGTTTCCCTCTATCGAACGGAGCAGGACGAGGACGGCGAGGAAACTGGCGAGGATGTGACGCGCGACGATAGCTGGAACTATGCCGACATCCTCTGGAACGGGATTCAGGCAAAGGCGGTCACGGCGGCCTTTGAGCAGTTATCCTACAAAGAGCAATGGTATCTGGAAAAGCGGAACGCCATCTGCATGACCTGCGGGCGCGTCAGCCCCTTGTCCACGCAGTCCACCTTTGAAGATTTAGCGGTGGATTTTGAAGGAACGACAGCCAGCGGTGCGGAGCGATTCTATCGGCGCACATTAGACAAGCTACGGCTGAAGCTGCTGGAAAGCGGTGTGATCCATACCGTGACACTGAAACAAACCGATATGCGAAAAAAGAACAAAAGAATAGCCGCCGCTGTCTACCAATATCAGGCGGACAACGACGGCGAATGGGGCGAAATTCGGTTCGATTTTGAAAACGGCACAGCGGAGATCGTCAGGCTGGCGGATTGGGATACGGTAAAATCTAACATCTTTGCAAATACGGCGATCCGGTTTGTTCAGTGCTTACCGGAAGCGAGGCTGCTGAAATCCGTGGTCGTGCCGTTTGAGATGGGCGTTCCGGAAAGACCACTCCCTCTGACGAAGGCGGCAAAAGAATCGAATGGCAATTCCTCACACACGATCTCTTTGCGGCAGACGGAGTGTCGGAAAACAGGTGAAACGATCACCGCCGCTGTCTACGAATATCTGGTAGACAACGATGGCGAGTGGGGCGAGCTGCGGTTTGACTTTGAGAACGGCACAGCCGAGATAGTAAAACTGGCAGATTGGGACACGGTGAAGTCAAACATCTTTGCAAAAACGGCGATACAGTTTGTTCAGAGATTGCCGGAGGCGAGAATGTTGAAATCTGTGGTCGTGCCGTTTTGGAAAGGCAGGGCATAATTACCCGCAGAGCATGACCTTTACACAGAACAGGCCGTCCTGATAGGTAACCGTATTCACCCCGCCGGATTTTTCTGCGATATGGCGGACGGACTGGATACCAACACCGTCTCCTTTTCGCTTGGAGGACAGAAATACCCCGTCTTTTTCCCGGATAACTCCGTCATAGGTGTTTTCAACCTGAATCAGTGCCAGACTGTTTCCATGCAGATAGGCGGTCAGCTCGATTCTGCGTCTGGCAGGTGCAGTACGCAGGCTGGCATCCAGCGCATTCTCCAGCAGATTAGAGAGGACCAGGCACAGATCGATCTCGTCTACAGGAAGACATTCTGGCAGATCGAGCTGTACGGAAAATGGGATCTGCTCCCGCTTCGCAAGTGCGCAGTAATACCCGACCACGCCGTCTGCCGCCCGGTTTTCACAGAAATGCAGCTCCAGACTCGGGATTCTGGAAACTGCGCTGGAAAGATAGGCTTTGATCTTTTCAAGATTCCCTTCTTCTGCAAGGGCGGCGAGCTGACATAGCTGGTGGCGCAGATCGTGCCGCGCCTGCCGGGCTTCCTCAATGGCAGCTTTCAGGCTTTCGTAGCGCTGCTGCTGCATGGAAAGCAGCTGGTTTTCTTGCTGCAATCTCACATTCCGGTTGATGCTGATCGCCATCAGAAGGAAGATTGCGTTGAAGAAAAGCATCAAAAACAAAAGTACGATGCTGATCACAAAATACCCCTGCAAAACACGCCCGGTATAGAGCGTGTCCGCATACTTGGGAATCATAAACAGATTCAGCGCAATGAACACCAGCGGCAGCACCCAGAACACATACCAGGTCTGCGCAAAGTTTTCATCCTCGACCATCCTCCGCACGCTGTGCGTCGCAGGATAATAGGCGATGGCGGCAAACAGCCAGCAGATCGCATGATAGCAAATCGCAGACCGCAGGCAGAACCACGGCGCAGCCTGCGCCTGCGGCAAACCGGCCAGCATAGCGGCGTTGATCGCTCTTGAAAGGCTGTTGATACAGGCAAATACCGCACAGACGGACAACGCAATCGTTCCGGATTTCCAAAGCGAAATCCGGAGCGTTTTTATGTAGATCACGACTGCAAGCAAGGTTAGGCCTGCAAGCATCGGCGCAGTCGGCATGCGGCGCGCATAGCACACCACGCCTCCGGCGGCGCAAAGCAGCGCAAGCAGCGGAACAAGCCACAAAACAAGCTTTGACAGCGGCTGCTTTAAGCTGGATTTTGCCGGGAAGTAGGCAAGCAGCATGCCGGGAATCACCACGCCGAGCTCCAGAAGTGGACGCAGCAGCTCCATTATGCCATCCGCCCCCTTTGTAGCAAGAACTCCATAAGCGCCTGCCGGGCACTTTTCAGAAGGTCCTGACTGACAAACACGCGGCTTCCGTCCGCCATGCGGAAGGCGGAGCCTTCCAGATCCTTCGCGTGTTCCAGATTCACGATCACGCCGCGCCCGCACACAAAAAAGCGTGTGTCATCCTTTAGTGGGGCGATGAACGTCTTGAAGGGTTGGCGTGTGGCAAGCGTCTTTTGAACCGTCGTATGGACGTAGATCAAGTGGGCGAAGTGTTCTGCGTAGACGATGTCCTGATAGCGCAGATGGATCTCGCTTCCCTCCACCTTTAGCTCCATATATTTGTCCGGCTGCGGTATGCGGGCAAGCAGCTCGTCCGTCAGCGCATCGATGTCCGCTTCGGTAAAGGGCTTGACCAGATAGTGCAGCGCCCGTACCTGAAAGCCCTCCAGCGCATGGTCGGTCGAGGTCGTGGTAAAAAACAGCAGGCAGTCCGTGTTGGTTTTCCGTAGCTTCTTTGCCGCCTCCATGCCCGTCATGCCGTCCTTCAGAATCGCAACTTTTTGAAGCAAAACGAATATAACGGAAAACGCAGATTTTCATAGAGTTATCAAGGCTTTGAACCCGTTTTTGACGCTTCCTTGATTTTGATGAAATTCACACATTTCTACGCAAATCTACGCCACTTGACAGGGAATTGGCGTAAGTTGTGGCGTAAGCCAACCAACTTCGTACAATGAAAATTACAGGCTGCTGGCGATCTGTTCAAAGGCTCTCTCGACGGAATCAAAGCTGCTGTGCGTGTAGACGTCCAGCGTCACGCTGGCGTTGGAATGTCCCATCAGATATTGTAGGCTTTTCACGTCAAGCCCGCCTGTTGGACGTTGGTGCAGAAGGTATGGCGCAGCACATGGGGCGTGATCCGAGGGACAGGCTTGCCGTATGCCTTTTCAAATCGCGCTTGCAGACCTCGCATATAGTTCTCCAAGTGCATCGCAACCTTCGGCATCCCGGACTTGTCCAGAAAGAGGAACCCGCTGTGACCGTCCACCAGCAATTCCACCTTCGGGGCGGTTCTGGCTTTCACCACCCGCATCAGCGCCATGTAAACCGCGTCCGTCATGGGGACGTTTCGGATGCCGCTTTTGGTTTTGGGCGGCGTGACGAAATAGGGCTTCTCCGCCGTCCGGCATAGCTGCCGCCGAACGTGAATACAGCGTCGGTCGAAGTCAATATCTGCCCGTGTCAGACCGTACAGCTCGCTCACGCGCAAGCCGGTTCCCAGCAGGATCACAATGTCATCATAGTAATTCCCGCCGCAGTCCTGCACGAATTGCAGATACTTCTCCTGCTGCTCCTTGGTCAGCGCATCGCGTACATAGGCATCCTTCGGCACCACATCAGACAGCTTGAACTTGAACGGGTTCTTGCGGATGATGTCATCATCCACCGCCATTTCAAATGCCGGTCTGACAACGCTTTGCAGCACACCGATGGTGTTTTGCTTGATGCCGCTGTCGTGCAGAAACACGAACCAGCCCTTTGCGTCGGAGAGCTTTACGGTTTTGATCGGCTTCTGTCCGAATGGGTCGGCGTGAATCCGTTTGACCGCAGAGCCATAAGACCGCAGCGAATTTTGCTTCAAGCCCCGTTTTAGAT
>CAMAEX010000187.1:0-4102 GCA_945832065.1 uncultured Clostridia bacterium
GCAGGAACTACCAACTCCGCACAAACCTCCCTCCCATGTCATTGCGAACCCGGTGTGCACACTGGTTCGCAATCTCGTGCAGAAACCACCGTCTGCATACCACTCCGTCCCCCATTGTCAGGCTGCACAAAAAGCGCAAGCGCAAATTGTGCGAAACGCAGATTTTATTAAAAACCTCAAAATTTTTGTTGATAACAAAAATTTTTTTATTTTTCCCTGTTGATTATTTGAAAATGTTGGCGTATACTATCTATATAAATGGGCAGGATGCCCAAAAATTACAGGAGGCTACACGAATGAATTACGGTCGTACTTACAATTTCTCCGCAGGTCCCGCCACTATGCCCGAGGAGGTTCTCGAAGAAGTCCGCGACGAAATGATGAACTATAAGGGCTCCGGCATGTGCGTCATGGAAATGTCCCACCGCTCGAAGGTCTATCAGCAGATCATCGACGAGGCAGAGCAGGATCTGCGCGATCTCATGGGCATTCCCGACAACTACAAGGTTCTGTTTATTCAGGGCGGCGCAACGCTCCAGTTCTCCATGATCCCGATGAACCTGATGAAGAACGGCAAGGCGGTCTACATCGAGACAGGCGCATGGTCGAAGAAGGCGATCGCCGAAGCGAAGAAGGTCGGTGAGGTCATCGTCGCCGTCTCCTCGAAGGACAAGAACTACACCTACATTCCCGACTGCTCCGACCTCGATATCCCCGAGGATACGGACTATGTGTACATCTGCGAAAACGAAACGATCCACGGCGTCACATGGAACAAGCTGCCGAACACGAAGGGTCATGTCCTCGTCTCCGACCAGTCCTCCATGTTCCTCTCCAAGCCCTGCAACGTCAGCGACTACGGCATGATCTATGCAGGTGTGCAGAAGAATGTCGGTCCTGCCGGCATGGTCGTCGTCATCATCCGCGAGGATCTCATCCGCGACGATCTGACCGATCTTCCCATCTACCTGCAATATAAGACCCATGCCGACGCAGGCTCCATGTACAACACCCCGAACTGCTGGGCGATCTATGTCTGCGGCAAGGTCTTCAAGTACCTCAAGAAGATCGGCGGACTCGGCGCAATGGAGCAGCGCAACATCGAGAAGGCAAAGGTCTTCTATGACTTCCTCGACGCCTCCGCAATGTTCAAGGGCACCGTCGTTCCCGAGGATCGCAGCCTGATGAACATCCCGTTCGTCACGGGCGACAAGGAACTCGACGCCGAAGTCATCGCCTACACCAAGGCGGCAGGCTTCGAAAACCTCAAGGGTCACAAGTCCGTCGGCGGTCTGCGCGCGTCGGTCTATAACGCCATGCCGAAGGACGGCGTGGAAGCCCTCGTCGAATGCCTGAAGAAATTCGAAGCCGAGCATAAATAATTCACCCTCGTAGGGGCGGCTATCAGCCGCCCGCATGCCGGCACTCCATTCGGTGTATCTGTAGGGCGGGGACATGTCCCCGCCGGTGCAGGAACTACCAAGTATGTATCAATTTGTTCCCTTCAACGATCGTACCCCTCAATTTTACAATAAAGGAGATTTTACCATGCGTATTCTTGTTACCGACGGAATGGACAAGTCCGCCATCGCCGCGCTGACCGCTCAGGGTCATGAGCTCGTCGAGCAGTTCTATGAGCCGGATCAGCTCGGCGCTGCGCTGCGCGAGTTCGATGCAGTCGTTGTCCGCTCCAAGACGAAGGTTCGCGCCAACCACATTGACGAAGCCAAGGGCGGCAAGCTCAAGCTCATCATCCGCGGCGGCGTCGGCGTGGACAACATCGACGTCAAATATGCCGAGGAAAACGGCATTAAGGTCATGAACACCCCGCGCGCCTCCTCGCAGTCCGTCGCCGAGCTGGCAATGGGCCATATGTTCTCCTGCGCACGCTACCTCTCCATCGCGGGTCACACCATGCGTGAGGACAAGTGGGAGAAGAAGGCATACGGCAAGGGCATCGAGCTGTGCGGCAAGACCCTCGGTATCGTCGGCTTCGGCAGGATCGGTCAGGCACTCGGCAGAATGGCAAAGGCGATCGGCATGGACGTCGTCGCTTTCGATATCTTCCATATCCCCGGCATCGAAGAGCAGATGGGCATCCCATATGTCGAGATGGACGAGCTGCTTGCAAAGTCTGACTTCATCAGCGTGCATGCACCCGCGGTGGACGGCGGCAAGCTGATCAGCGCGGAAAATATCGCCAAGATGAAAGACGGCGTTGTCATCATCAATACCTCCCGCGGCACGAATGTGGACGAGGACGCGCTTCTGGCAGCCCTCGAAAGCGGCAAGGTTCGCGCGGCAGGTCTGGATGTCTTCGCGGAAGAGCCCGCAAAGAACCACGCGCTCTATTCCCATCCGATGGTTTCCTGCACGCCGCACATCGGCGCTGCCACCGTCGAGGCGCAGAAGCGCATCGGCTCGGAGATTGTCTCCATCATTGAAAATTTCGGTAAATAATTTTAAGGGCGGCGATCAGCCGCCCACAATTACGCCATATTATTTTACAAAAAGGAGATAAATTTGCCATGAATGCGTATGTCCAAAGCGTTATTGAGAACGTCAAGAAAAAGCACGGCAACGAGCCGGAATTCGTGCAGACCGTAGAGGAGGTCCTCTCCTCGATTTCCCCCGTGATGGATGCCCACCCCGAATACGAAAAAGCCGACCTGCTCAACCGCATGGTCGAGCCGGAGCGTATGTTCACCTTCCGCGTCGTTTGGATGGATGACAACGGCAATTACCACACCAACATCGGCTACCGCTGCCAGTTCAACGGTGCGATCGGTCCGTATAAGGGCGGTCTGCGCTTCCAGCCGAATGTCTACCCCGGCATCATCAAGTTCCTCGGCTTCGAGCAGATCTTCAAGAACAGCCTCACCGGCCTTCCCATCGGCGGCGGCAAGGGCGGCTCCGACTTCGATCCCGCCGGCAAGTCCGATGCGGAGATCATGCGCTTCTGCCAGAGCTTCATGACCGCGCTCTACCGCTACATCGGGCCGGACATCGACGTTCCCGCAGGTGACATGGGCGTCGGCGGCAGAGAGATCGGCTATCTGTACGGTCAGTATCGCCGCCTCAAGGGCGTTTGGGAGAACGGCGTTCTCACCGGCAAGGGCTTCAGCTACGGCGGCAGCCTGACCCGTCCCGAGGCAACCGGCTACGGCGCAATGTACTATCTTGAGGAAGTCCTCAAGCATGAGGGCGAGGATATCAAGGGCAAGACCATCGCCTGCGCGGGCTTCGGCAATGTCACATGGGGCATCTGCAAGAAGGCAAAGCAGCTCGGCGCCAAGGTCGTCACCCTCTCCGGTCCCGACGGCTACATTTACGACGAGGAGGGTGTCTCCTCCAGCGACGAGAAGGTCGAATACCTCGTCACCATGCGTAACTCCGGCAGAAACAAGGTCAAGGATTACGCGGACAAGTTCGGCGTTCCCTTCTTCCCCGGCGAGAAGCCGTGGGGTGTCAAGGTCGATGTGGTGATGCCGTCTGCTATGCAGAACGACGTCAAGATGGAATCTGCCGAGAAGATCGTCGCCAACGGTGTCAAGTATTACATCGAAGTCGCCAATATGCCCACCACAAACGACGCGCTGTACTATCTGATGAGTCAGAAGAACATGATCGTTGCTCCGTCGAAAGCAGTCAACGCGGGCGGCGTCGGTGTCTCCGCTTTGGAGATGGCGCAGAACTCCGAACGTTTGGTCTGGACGGCGGAGGAGGTCGATTCCCAGCTCAAGCGGATGATGCAGAACATCCACAAGGTCTCCGCCGAAGCAGCCGAGGAATACGGCTTGGGCTACAACCTCGTCGCAGGCGCGAACATTGCAGGCTTCAAAAAAGTCGCAGAAGCCATGATGGAGCAGGGCATCTTCTAATCCCCCATACATAAAATCAACAAGCCGCATTGCCTCGTGCAATGCGGCTTGTTCAGACTGTCAAAATAACTACAGTTTTGTCATTGCGAGACCCCGAAGGGGTCGTGGCAATCTCGCAGAATCATTTAGCATCTTGTATGTATTCCGGCGAATACGAAACTTTTTCTATTAGATTGCACCCGCAGGGGGTATGCCGCATCCGTAACGCTCGTTCCTCGCGA
>CAMAEX010000188.1:0-4099 GCA_945832065.1 uncultured Clostridia bacterium
TTGCAGGTAATGATCGCGCCGCCCTTAACCTGTGACAGGTTCTCCACGCCTAAGGGTCTATGGAGAATGACCTGCTTTTTCATCCGCGCGATTCCAAGAAAAGCGTAGGCTGCAAAGAATGCTGCCTCGCGCTTTACCGCGCCGCAAACACCCTTATTCAAGTATTTGATCTCATCCGGCAGTAAAACTCGGCTTTCCGGATCGTCCTCTACATCAATATCAAATTTTCCCGCCCGTTCATACTCCGCGATCTTTTCCAGCACGGCAAGACGGTCTGCCGCGCGCGGGATCTCCTTTTGTTTCATTGCGGTATGATTTGATGGATCCGTTGATGAATACGGGCGTTTTCAACTGTGTCTGCTGCCTGTGCGCGTGCCATGGTGAGAAGGTTGTTTGTCTCCATTGCAGACTGCATCCGCTGCTGCTCGGAATAGTTTTTGCGGACACGGCGAACATCGGCGGCATAGGCGCAGCGGTCGGCATAATGCCAAAACAGTCCGCTGTAGGGAACGCCGTCCTTGTGCCATGGCTTGTTGTCCAGATTGAAGTGAATGAGCTTCGTCTCCGGCGTTTCAGCCTCAAAGGGCATGGTATTCCACTCCCGCCCCAAAAGCACGGTTCGATTTTGGCAGATCACATTCAAATAGTCCTGATCCTGCGCAATATTGAACTTGACCGCGTCCAGTAGGGAGAGAAAGACCTTTTGGAAGCCATACTCCCGCATGGCGCGCAGATTCATCAACAAGACACCGGCGTTGAAATAGTCCTTGCTGTTTTCCAGTCCCACGCGTTTGGTAGCATAAAGGCGCAAGCTCTCCTCTCTGTCAATGAAAGTATCCGGGATCGCCGCCGCCAAATGGTCGCCGAGCTCCGTGTCGTAGAGCTGCGCAATATCGCCGCGCACAAGAAGATCGCTGTCGAGATACAGTGCGCGGTCGAGCATGGGGAACAGATCGGGGATAAAAAGACGGTAGTAGGTCGTGCGGGAATAATAGTCACGGGTATGCAAACGAGTTGAAAATGCATCCGCAGTTGCAGTAATATCATGGATCTCAACGGTGAAGATACCGCCGTTGAACGCTTCGGTGAGACGCGCGATATTCTCTGCCGAAAGCCCCGTGTGAAGAATGTGGAGGAAATAACGGCGGTTTTGATTGCAGTTGGCGCGCAGGGACTCCAGCGTTACCGCAAGAAACGGCACATAGTTGTCATCACAGGAAAAGAATAACTGTATATCAGACTGATTCATTTTGATAGCTCTCCTTGAGTTTTATATACTCGTCCAGCACGTCGTCAAAGCAGGTATAGCCGAATTTCTCATGCACCCGCTGAACATGCCACTGTTTGACATTCTCCGTATGCGGATAGGGCAGATAAAACAGCCGTTTCGAAAAATGCCGCACGACGGTGCTTTTGTATAAGAATTTTTGATCGTTGAAGTAATGGGGAAGTACCTTGCGGCAGGTCGTCGAGCGGATCAGCGCGGATTGGTCGGCAAAGGGCAGCTTTTTTCTGTGCAAAATCTCTCTCGCCTTTTCAAAGATTCCGGTTTCACGACACTTCTTCATATTAAATAATAAAACACCAGCATTGATGTAGTTCGGCTGAATGAGGAATCTCCCGTAATGATCCCGCGCGGCGGCGTATTCGACGGAAGAAACATCCATATCATATAAAAGTCCGGCATCCTTGTTCAGCATTACATCCGCATCGAGATATAAAAGCTTGTCCGGCATGGGAAGCAAATCTGCCAGCAGGCGCAATAATGTATAGGGGGAACAGTAGCAGTTTTCGTTGGCATTCTCGCGCAGATGTGTCTCATAGAGCGCCGTAACATCGTGCAGGACGATTTTGGTTTCCGGATTGTGCCGACAAAGCGCTTCCTCAATCATTGCAGCATGGCGCTGCGTCAACGGCGTGTAGTTCGGGGAGAGACGCGTCAGCTCCATGGTAAACAAATAAACCGTGAGTGGTCTCGGCTCACTGAGACGGCGCACGACAGACAGGGCAGAGGTCAGTACGCCGTCAAAGACGCCCTCATTTCCGCAGTAGAGCAGATTCATTCTTCACTTTCACCTCGCTTTTCATAATGAATGTATTCATAGTCACTTAGTTTACTGCGCTCAAGCATCGCTGCATGGACGCGGTCACGCAGCTCCTGCGCCCGTTCGCGCGGTGGCACCGAGGTGTCCGGATAGAACGGTCCGTCCAAATAGATCACAGCCTTGGGCTTTTTTCCTTTGCCGCGTGCATGATAGGTAGTTGTCATGGCAAAGCTGGGCGCATTGTATTCCACTGGGTACTTCATAGAAGTTGCGGGGAAGTTTCGAATGCCGGTATAGTACGGCCATATGTGTGCCTCAGGATAGATGGTAACACATTTCCCTTGCAGGATGCGTTTTTCAACGGCATTTTTGAAATTACGCATAGCTTTAAGATTGGATGGCAGCGGGAGCGCGCCGAGATAAGGCGTGACTCTTCCCAAATACGGCATCGAGACATTGTTCGGGTGAACAATGACAAATACACTTTTCGGAAACACTGCCATCGTAGGAAGAAACGCATCTGCGATCTCCTGCGTGTGATTGGCGTAAAGGAAGTACCCCGTCTTCTTTACCGATTTCAGGACGCGGCGGTTTTTGACCTTGAAGTGCAGCGTATACTTGCAATAGAGGTAGGCAAGGGGAGTGGCGAACAGACGATAGGACAGCCAGCGTAAAATACTCCAGCTCGGTTCATGCCGCAAATAGGGATAGTTTTCGTCGATGCGTTTTGGGGTAATGACTGAGGTTGAGAATTCGTCGTTTCGTTCATCAGAATAATAGACAGTTTTCAGCGGGAGCGCCCCGTCTTTTTTCATGAGAAAGCCTCCTTGAGCCTGCGTCGAAATGCTTGCTGATCGCTTTGCATACCTTACCCTATTTTGTCAGCTTTTGCAAGAGAAAGCGCAAAATCCGCGCTCTACCATTTTGGACTCGTCTCCGGGAAACGATTTTCGCTTAGCGAGAGCCTGTCAAATTAATTCTCTCTTAGCGAGAATTGCGAGAATTTCAATATTTTTGCTGAAAAATCCTTGATTTTCTTGATTTTTCATGGTAAACTCATTTGCAATAAGAATCCGTGTGAAAAGCACTGCATTTTTCCTGTCAGAATGGGATGAGCATATGGAAAACATCAAAGAAATTGTCAGAGAGAACTTGGTCAAGCTCCGCAAGGAACGCAAGCTGACGCAGATCGAGCTGTCACAAAAGATCGGCTACTCCGATAAAGCGATCTCCCGCTGGGAGACGGGAGAGGTCACACCGGATGTCGAAACGCTAAATTCGTTGGCAGAGCTTTACAATATCCCGATCGCTGCTTTTTTCGAAAAGTACACCCCGAAACGCCCGAAGTGCGCTGACGAGCGGCAGCAGATCGCTCGCAAGATTGCCGTGACCTTATTGGGGATCGTGTGTGTATGGTTCTTTGCCATCATCGGTTACAGCCGCTTAGGGGTTCTGTTCAATGACCGCAACTGGCTTGTCTTTATCTGGGCGATCCCGCTCTCTTTTGCTGTCGCAATTTATTGTAATGTCAAATGGGGAAAGCGTATCGTCACGTTGGTTCTCGCCTCCGCGCTATGCTGGACGCTCCTGCTTGCTATTTACCTGCAATTCGTTGAATTCCACACATTCATGACCTTCGTCTCCGGTGTCCCTATCCAAATCGGTCTCATTCTCCTCGCATTCATTCGCCCCACAGAAAAGCACAAAGCAGAGAAAGAATAAACTCTGCCGTCATAAAAAATTCCTGTCAGAGCAGGTAATCCCCATGCTCTGACAGGAATTTTATTATGCGGCTATTACAATGAAACTCTTTGTAGGGCGGGGACATGTCCCCGCCGCGTGCAGGAACGAACAACTGCGTACAAATCCCCAACCATGTCATTGCGAGGCGCTCGCGCCGTGGCAATCTCGTGTAGGAACTACCGACTGTGTACAAACTTGTTCGTACCTACTGTCTGCCGCTTACGCGGACGGCGGGAACATGTCCCCGCCCCACGTCATACCAATCACCAATTAAAATGTGCAACGCACATTTTAATTGGTGATTGGTACGA
>CAMAEX010000189.1:0-4068 GCA_945832065.1 uncultured Clostridia bacterium
TGGTAGCGCAGCCGTTCGCGAGGAACGAGCGTTACGGATGCGGCATACCCCCTGCACAGCCGTTGGCGACAAAGGAGCCTTACGGATGTGGCGTGCCCCCTGCGCAGCCGTTCGCGACGAAGGAGCGTTACGGATGCGGCGTGCCCCTTGCGGGTATTGCGGGTATTGCGGGTGCAATCTCCGGCTGTAGCTTTGTACACATTCCGTAGTTCCTGCACCTGGCGGCTGATAGCCGCCCCTACGGCGTGAACTGCGAGATTTCTCGTAGGGGCGGCTATTAGCCGCCCGCGTTTTTCATCCGCGCGGAGCGCTCCGAAACTATTCACTATTCACCATTCACTATTCACTTTAATAATGCCGTTTCCCCTGCCGTTTTATCTCAGTGACGCAAAGAAACAGCCGGGGTCTGTTTCTCGGCGCTGCTTTGCCCAGTTATGCAGCTCCGTGACGGAGATTGCATCGGTTATTATACCGCAGTCGAGGATTTTGTCAACATGGGATTGCAGCCATTTATCCATGCCGTTCGTGCGGACGTAATACTGCCGCTGCACGGAGGAATTGTCCACATGCGCCTCCTCCAGCCGGTCGGTGTAGAAGCCGCGCACACCCTTTGCGATATCCACGCAGTCCTGCAATACATTATATGCCGTGGGGTACCGTCCCGCGCCCTGCCCGTAAAAGCTCTGCTTTCCGATGTGCGCGCCGGTGAGCGAGATCAGGTTGTAATTCTGCGGAATGGCAGACTCCGGCATTGACGGCGGCACCAGCGCAGGCTCAATATACGCCGCAACGCCGTTTTCCAGCTTCCGCGAGGCGGCAATCAGCTTGCAGACGCGATTCATATGCTTAAAGGCGGCGATGTCCGCGCCCGTGATATGCTCGATGCCCTCCGTGGCGACCTCCGCCTCGTCGATCACGCAGCCGTAGGCGATATTGGACGAGATCACCAGCTTGCGGCGGATGTCCGCGCCGTTTAAATCGTCGTCAGGGTTCCGCTCGGCATAGCCCAGGCGCTGCGCCTCCTGCAGGGTCTTCGTGAAGCTGTCGCCGGAGCGGTGCATGGTGTCAAGAATAAAATTCGTTGTGCCGTTCATGATGCCGCTGATGCGAAGGATCGGCTCCTGCGCCGCCGTGCGCTCCAAGCTCGTCAGCCAGGGGATGCCGCCGCCCGCCGCCGCCGTGCAGCGCAGCGCGACGCCGTTTTCCTTCGCCAGCGTCACCAGCTCGCGGTAATGGGCGGCGATCAGAAGCTTGTTCGCGGTGACCACATTTTTCCCCGCCTTCAGCGCACTTGAAACAAACTCATATGCCGGATGCAGCCCGCCGATGACCTCGATGACGGTGTCGATCGTCTCGTCGCGGAGAATCTCGTCAAGGCTTTTCGCGATCGGGCAGGTCACGCCCTCGGGCACGACGAGACTCAGTGCGCAGGCGATCTCCATATCCTTCCGCGCCTGCACAAATTCATACACGCCGAAGCCGACCGTTCCAAGCCCGAGCAGGGCGATCCGCATGGGTTTCTTCCTCATAAAAAGCGCCTTCTTTCGCGTGCAAGTGTCTCTGAGAGAAAAACACTTGCATTTTTCTGAGAAACAGTATATCATATACTTTAGAAAAACGCAAGAAAAAAGATTGGTGGTTTTCTATGGAATATCAAAGCACGAGAGATAAAACCCTGTGCGCAAGTCCCGCGCAGGCGGTTTTGCAGGGACTTGCGCCCGACGGCGGGCTGTATGTCCCCCGTCCGCCGGTCGATCTTGACCTAAATAGCGTCCTGCGGCTGGACACCCTCGGCATGGCAGAGAAGATCTTATCCGCCCTCCTGCCCGATTTTGAAAACATGGACGAGCTGGTGCGCCGCGCCTACGGGGGAAAATTCGAAACGGAGGACTTAACGCCGCTGGTGCCCGTGGGCGGGCGGTATGTTTTGGAGCTGTTCCGGGGCCCCACCTCGGCGTTTAAGGATGTGGCGCTGTCGATGCTCCCGCAGCTCATCACGGCGGCGCGGGAAAAAACCGGCATGACGGATGAGATCATGATCCTGACCGCCACCTCCGGCGACACGGGCAAGGCGGCGCTGGCGGGCTTCTGCGGTGTGCCCGGGACGAGGATCATTGTCTTCTACCCGGAAAACGGCGTCTCCGAGGTGCAGAAAAAGCAGATGGTCTCGCAGGCGGGTGCAAATGTCCGGGTGTGCGCCGTGCGTGGAAACTTTGACGACACGCAGACCGGCGTGAAGGAGATTTTTGCCGCCGGGGTCAAGGAAAACTGCGGTGTGCGCCTCTCGTCTGCAAACTCCATCAACATCGGCAGACTCGCGCCGCAGGTGGTCTACTATTTTAAAGCCTACGCTGATCTGGTCAAAAGCGGGCGCATTTCCTGCGGAGAGAAAGTGGATTTTGTCGTGCCGACGGGGAACTTCGGCGATATTTTGGCGGGCTACCTCGCCAAGCGCATGGGGCTTCCCGTGGGCAAGCTCGTCTGCGCGTCCAACCGCAACGATGTTTTGACGGACTTTTTGCGCACGGGCACCTATGACCGCCGCCGCCCGTTTTATCAAACGATCTCGCCGTCGATGGATATTCTCGTGTCCAGCAATTTAGAGCGCCTGCTGTGGCTCCTGACCGAGGACGAAGCCGAGGTCGCGGGCTATATGCGCAGCCTCAAAGAAAACGGCTGCTACACCGTCTCGGAGGAGCTTCTTTCCAAGCTGCACGGGGAATTCGCCTGCGGCTGCTGCGACGATGCGCAGACCAAGGAGACCATCGGCAGGGTCTGGGAAACCGAACACTATCTCATGGACACCCACACGGCGGTGGCATGGCGCGTGGCGGAAAGCTACCAAACGGACGCGCCCGTGGTGGTGCTGTCCACCGCGTCGCCCTATAAATTCCCCACGGCAGTCCTCTCCGCCATCGGCGGGGATACGAGCGGGACGGAGTTTGAGGTCATGTTCCGCTTAAACGAGCTGACGGGCGTACCGATCCCGCCGAATTTGGCGCGGCTGCAAAAGCTGCCCGTCCTGCACCGCGATGTGATCGACCGCGAGGAAATGGCAGACTATGTGCAAAGGAGCGTGGCGCAATGGGACGAGTGACGGTACGCGTGCCTGCGACGAGCGCGAATTTAGGCCCCGGGTTTGACTCCTTCGGCTGTGCGCTGGCGCTCTATAATACCTATACCTTTGAAACGATCTCGGGCGGACTGGAAATTTTCGGCTGTCCCGAGGAATTCCGCAACCGGGACAATCTCTCCGTCGTCGCCTACCGCTACGCGATGGAGGCGCTGGGCTTGGAGCCGGAGCCGCTGCGCTTGGACATCGACGCCCATATCCCGGTCTGCCGGGGTCTCGGCTCCTCGTCGGCAATGATCATCGGCGGCATGATGGCGGCAAACGCCCTGCACGGCTCGCCTTTGGACAAGGACGAGATCCTGCGCATGTGTACCGTGATCGAGGGGCACCCAGATAACCTCGCGCCCGCGCTCTACGGCGGCATGACCGCAAGCCTGATGCGGGAGGGGCGACCGGTCACGGCAAGGTTCCATCTTTCGGAGAAGCTGCGGTTCTTGGCGCTCGTGCCGGATTTCCCGTTAAGCACGCAGCTTGCGCGGTCGGTGCTGCCCCAGCGCGTGCCCTTTGCCGACGCGGTGTTCAACGTCTCCCACGCGGCGCTGCTGCTCAGAGCCTTGGAAACTGCCGACACGGAGATGATCGCCTTGGCGCTGGACGACCGTCTGCACCAGCCCTACCGCAGAGGTCTGATCGAGGGCATTGACCTTGCCGAGCAGACCGCAAGGGAGTGCGGCGTGACGGCGTTCTGCATCTCCGGTGCGGGGCCCACCTGCCTGTGCATCGCGGATAACGACGAGATCGGCGCATGTCTGCAAAAGCGCCTCCCCGAAGTCCTCCCCAACTGGCAGGTCCTCCCCCTCCGCCTCGACACCGAAGGGGCGAAGCTGCTGTAAACGCCTCTGCTTCCCTTCCATGTCATTGCGAGGGCGCCTGCGCCCGTGGTAGCGCAGCCGTTCGCGAGGAACGAGCGTTACGGATGCGGCATACCCCCTGCG
>CAMAEX010000190.1:0-4033 GCA_945832065.1 uncultured Clostridia bacterium
GGGGAAAATGCTATAATGAATCAACAGCGGAAGAAAGAGGGGGAATGACATGGGTATTTATAAAATTGCAGATTTGATCGTGCAGATGGACTCTTTCGGCAGGACGCTGCAGCAGGCGGAGCCGTACCGAATCGCAGACGCGCCGGCAGATCTGACAATTCACTCAGACCCTGAAACGCTGATGCAAAAGAATCCCCATTTGAGCTTGGAGGACTGCGAGTATCTTTCGACGGGAGGCAGCTTCTATCGGCAGCTGATGAGCTTTGACGGTATGATGCTGCATGCCTCCTGCGTCGTGGTCGATGACAGAGCATATTTGTTTTCCGCACCCTGCGGCACGGGGAAATCGACCCATGTGCGCCTTTGGCTGAAGCTGTTCGGTGAGCGCGCATACATATTAAATGATGATAAGCCCGCCCTGCGTGTCATCGACGGAACAGTGTACGCTTACGGGACGCCATGGAGCGGCAAGGACGATTGCAGCCGAAACATGCGTGTGGAGCTTGGCGGCATTGCCGTCGTCAAGCGTGCTGCTGAGAACTCCATTCGTAAGCTGGCACCGCATGAGGCGATTTTTGCCCTGATGAACCAAACAGCGCGCAGCGTTTTGCCGGAGGCAATGCAGAGGTGCATGGGGACGATCGAGAGGATCGTGGAGACAGGCAAGATCTATGAATTATCTTGCAATATGGATATCACAGCTGCAAAGCTGTCTTATGAAACTATGAGCGAAATGAGGATGGACAATGAAGATTAAGGAAGGTTTTGTTTTACGGACGATTGCAGGCTCCAATATCGTTGTGCCGGTCGGAGCAGCAAGCATTGATTTTAACGGTATGATCACGCTGAACGATTCAGGAGCATTTCTTTGGAAGGAACTGGAGCAGGGCGGCGATGTCGATAGTCTGACTGCGGCGCTCCTGCGGGAATATGATGTTGACGAGGCAACGGCGCGTACCTGTTCGGCAGACTTTATCGAGAAGCTGAAAGAGGCAAACTGCCTTGAGCAATAAAGTAAATCTTGCTGATTTTTATCCGCTGATCAAAGAGACGCTGGATAATGGCGGAACCTTTTCCCTGACAATTACGGGGACAAGCATGTATCCCTTTATTGTCGGAAATCGTGACAAAGTTACGCTGTCCCCCATTACGAGGGAGCTGAAGAAAAATGATCTTCCGCTCTACCGAAGGAGAGACGGCGCCTTTGTGTTGCACCGGATCGTAAAGGTCGAGAAAGACGGCACCTATACCTGCTGCGGCGATCACCAATGGTGGCTTGAAAAGGGCTTACGGCGCGACCAAATGATCGGGATCGCGACTACCTATGTTCGAAAGGGAAGAACGCTGACCAATAAGAACATAATCTATCGCTTCTATCGCGCAATGTGGACGATGCTTTTGAGATACCGTCCCTACTTCTTCCACCTGCGGGCGAAGTTGTGCAGGAAACCGAAAGCTTCCGAAACCGCGCAGTGAGGTGCTTGAGATGCCGGAAAATGCATTGGTAAGTGAATACCTGTTAGAGCTTTTGCGCTGCGGTGTCAACGAGACTGCGCCGAGAGAGAAGCCTGCGTCAGTCACCTGGGCGGCAGTTTACGCGATGGCGAAGCAGCACAGCGTCAGTGCGCTGGCGTTTTATGCGCTGCGGACGCGGAAGGATGAGCTTCCTGCTGAACTTGCGCAGGAATGGGAGGAGCAGAATGCCAAGCTTCTTACAAAATGTGTCAATCAAGAGCACGAGCTGACGAAGCTGTCGCAGGGGTTTGAACGGGAAAAAATTCCGTACATGCCCCTGAAAGGAAGCTGCATGAGGGATCTCTACCCCAGCCCGCACCAACGAGAAATGTCAGATCTTGATATTTTGATCAGGGAGGAAGACGAACCGGCTGCAATCTCTTTGGCGCAATCCATGGGATACAAGGTGGAGACGGAGAGCAGCCATCATGTGGAATTACTGAAAAAGCCTTTTATGTGCTTGGAACTGCATTCGAATCTTGTCCCGTCGGATTCACCCTTTTTCAAATATTACCATCGACCGTGGGAATTGGCGCATCCTGTCGGAGATGCATTTCGCTATGTTATGAACAGAGAGGATTTCTATCTCTATATGCTTGTGCATACCGCGAAGCATTATTATTGGTGCGGAACGGGGATCCGCTCTGTCGTGGATGTCTTTTTATTTAATCGCGCCTATCGCACGGAGCTTGATCCGGGCTACATCAAAGTGCAGCTCGAAAAGCTGCAGCTTACCGATTTTGCGAAGCAGATTGAAGCATTGGCAGAACGCTGGTTCGGAGATGCCGCCGAAAACGTTCGGGAAACCTGTGACACCGATGAGATGCAGCATTATTTACTGACCGGTACGACCTATGGCAAGAAGGCGAACTTCGCCCAAAATATGGTGCATTGGCATGTCTCAAGGGGGAAGTCCGTTCGTGCGGCAAAAACAACGATGTATCTCAGCATGGTGTTTCTGCGCTTGAGCGATATGAAAAATATATATCCTGTTTTGAAAAAAGCGCCGTTCCTTTTGCCGTTTTGCTGGGTGGCAAGATGGATTCGGATTTTGATAAAAGCCCCCGGCACCGTCACTGCGCAATATCGGCGTGTTGCCGATATCGAGCTGTACGGGACGCACGAGGATAAGAAATAAAAACCATTGCTACAGAGTACACCTGAGACAAGCAGGAGAGGGTGGAGTTTTTGAAAAGAAATCATTTTGATTGGAGCAGAAAAGCCTTTCGAGTGGCGGGGCTGATCATACTGGATGCATCCTTAGTCATTCTGTCGGCGTTCCTCGCAGTCTTGATACGACTGGATTTTGATCTCGATGCCTTGAGAACCGATTATCTGTCGCAGCTTCTTCACGGCATGCCCTTTTTTGTGCTGCTGTCCATTGCGGTGTTTATCCCCGCCAAGCTCTATAACAGCCTGTGGGAGTTTGCCGGGATCGACGAGCTGGTGCATATTGTTACCGCGGTAGTGGCGATCACCTGCCTTGAATTTGCGGCGCTGCTGCTTGGCTGGCTTACGCTGCCGCTGAGCTTTCCTATCCTTAACGCGCTGTTTTTGACGCTGCTGATTTCCTGCTCCCGTTTTTCCTACCGCCTTCTGCGTAAGCTGCGGCACGAGCATTCAAACGGTATTGTGACGCAAAAGCGGACGATGCTCATCGGCGCTGGCAGTGCGGGAATGTTTGTTCTGCGTGAGTTTCAGACAAGCAATAAGTCCAAAAACAATGTCGTGTGTATCGTCGACGACGCGCCGGACAAGCAGGGAAAATACCTGCGCAATGTCAAGGTGTGCGGCACACGGCAGGACATTGTTGCGCTGACGGCAAAATACGGTGTTGAGGAGATTGTCTTTGCCATTCCGACGGCATCGACGAAGGAGCGGAAGGAGATCCTGACGATCTGCCAAAAAACGGGCTGTACATTGAAGCTGCTCCCGGGCATTACGCAGCTCGCCAATGGAGAGGTCAGCATTCAGAAGATCCGCGAGGTTGATATTATGGATCTGCTCGGCAGAGACAGTGTAAAGGTCGATCTGAGCCAGATCGCGGGCTATTTGCAAGACAAGACCGTTTTGGTCACGGGCGGCGGCGGCTCCATCGGCAGTGAGCTTTGCCGTCAGATCGCGCAGCACTCGCCGAAAACGCTGATTATTTTCGATATCTATGAGAATAACGCCTACGATATCCAGCAGGAGCTGCGCAGAGAATATCCGAAGCTCGACCTCGTGACCCTCATCGGTTCCGTTCGAGATACCGAACGTGTACGCATGGTCTTTGAGGAGTATCATCCGCAGATCGTTTTCCATGCGGCGGCGCATAAGCATGTCCCGCTGATGGAGGACAGCCCGAATGAGGCGATCAAGAATAATGTCTTCGGTACATACCATGTGGCAAAGGCGGCAGCGGTGTACAACGCGGAGACCTTTGTCCTGATCTCAACGGATAAGGCGGTCAACCCGACGAATGTCATGGGTGCGTCCAAGCGCATCTGCGAAATGATCGTCCAAATGATGGCAAACA
>CAMAEX010000191.1:0-4022 GCA_945832065.1 uncultured Clostridia bacterium
TCCTGTTCAAGCCCGTGAAGAAAATGATCGACGACCGTCAGAAGGAGATCGACGATCAGTATGCCGACGCGGAGAAGTCCAAGACGGATGCCGCTGCGCTGAAATCGCAGTATGAGACGCGGCTTGCCGAAGCAAACGCCGAAAAAGAGGCGATCTTAAAGGAAGCCTATCGCAAGGCGCAGCTCCGCGACGAGGAAATGCTCCGTGAGGCGCAGGAAAAAGCGGCTGCGACGCTCCGCAGAGCCGACGAGCAGATCGCGATGGAGAAAAAGCGCGCGATGAACGACATTAAGGACGAGGTTTCCGTCATGGCGGTGGATATCGCCTCGGCGGTGCTTGCCCGCGACATCAAGGCGAGCGAGCATACGGAACTGATCGACTCGTTCATCGACCGGTTGGGTGACGACAATGATTGACGCCGCTGCTTACGGAAAGGCGCTGTTTGAGCTGTCGCAGGAGGTAGGCGAGGACAAGCGTGTGCGCGAGGAGCTGGAGCTGATCCGCAAGGCACTGGAGGAGCAGCCGCAGTATGTTACGCTGCTGGACACGCCCGCAGTGCAGACCGAGGAAAAGCTCGGACTTTTGAAGCAGGCATTCGGTAATGTACAGCCGTTGCTGCTCAACTTTCTGTGCCTGCTGTGCGAGAAGCGCGCGTATTATCAGTTTCCCGCCTGTGCAGACGCGTTTGATGCGTGCTATGACGAGGCGCATGATCTCCTGCGCGCGACGGCGATCACCGCCGTGCCGATGCAGGAGCGGCAGAAGACCGCTCTGTGCGAAAAGTTAGCGCACATCACGGGGAAGACTGTTTTGCTGACGAACCGCACCGATCCTGCTTTGGTCGGCGGTATCACGCTCCGCTACGGCGGCGTGCAGCTCGATGACAGCATCCGCGCAAGACTCGACAAGCTGCGCCGCAGCTTGTCTGAAACGATAGTATAAGGTTGGTGAGACCGTGAACCTGAAAATCGAAGATATCAGTAAGATCATCAAGGAACAAATTAAAAACTACGCCTCCAAGACGCAGCAGGACGAGATCGGCTATGTCATTCAAGTCGGTGACGGCATTGCGAAGGTACATGGGTTGGAAAAGTGCAAGGCAAATGAGCTTCTGCGCTTTGAAAACGATTCGTACGGCATGGCACTGAACCTGGAGGAGAGCTGCGTCAGCGTTGTTATGCTCGGCACCGATGTCGGCATCAGCGAGGGCAGCTTAGTCAAGCGCACCGGACAGGTCGTCTCCGTACCCGTCGGCGAGGCGCTGATCGGCAGAGTCGTCGATGCCCTCGGTCAGCCCATCGACGGCAAGGGACCCATTGCCGCAAAGGAAATGCGCCCCATCGAGCGCAATGCCCCCGGCATCATTGAGCGCAAATCCGTCTCCGTGCCGCTGCAAACCGGCATCAAGGCGATCGACTCGATGATCCCCATCGGCAGAGGTCAGCGTGAGCTGATCATCGGCGACCGCCAGACGGGCAAGACCGTCATCGCGACCGACACCATCATCAATCAGAAGGGCAAGGGCGTCACCTGCATCTATGTCGCCATCGGGCAGAAGCGCTCGACGGTCGCGCAGTTGGTAGACACCTTAGAGAAAAACGGCGCAATGGAGTATACCATCGTCGTCTCTGCGACGGCGTCCGAGCTTGCGCCGCTGCAATATATCGCGCCCTATTCCGGCTGCACGATGGGCGAGTATTTCATGGATCAGGGCAAGGACGCGCTGATCATCTATGACGACCTTTCCAAGCACGCGGTCGCTTACCGTGCGCTATCCCTGCTCATTCGCCGTCCGCCCGGACGCGAGGCGTTCCCCGGTGATGTGTTCTATCTCCATTCGAGACTGCTCGAGCGTGCCGCCCGGGTCGCCCCGGAATACGGCGGAGGCTCCCTGACTGCGCTGCCTATTATCGAGACGCAGGCGGGCGATGTCTCGGCGTATATCCCGACGAATGTCATTTCCATCACGGACGGACAGATCTATCTGGAGTCCGAGCTGTTCCACGCGGGCATCCGTCCCGCCATCAACCCCGGTATCTCCGTCTCCCGTGTCGGCGGCAGCGCGCAGATCAAGGCGATGAAGAAGGTCGCAGGCTCCTTGAAGCTGATGTACTCGCAGTACCGCGAGCTGCAATCCTTCGCCCAGTTCGGCTCCGACCTTGACACGGACACTAAGTCCCGTTTGGAGCAGGGCGCGCGCGTCGTAGAAATTTTGAAGCAGGATCGCAATTCCCCTGTGGATGTTGCTTTGCAGGTCTGCATCATTTATGCGGTAACGAAGGATATGCTTTCCGATGTGCCCGTCGAGAGGATCCATGATTTTGAGACGGCGCTGTTTGACTATCTGACCGTGCAGCGCCCCGCGATCCCGGAGAGCATCCGCGAGACGAAGGAACTGACCAAGGACAATGAAGCCGCGCTGCGCGAGGCGATCGAAGCCTGCAAAGCGCAGTTCGTTCCGAAGGAGTAAGCTATGTCCGGAGCGTCGATGAAACAGATCAAGACGCGCATCAAGAGCGTCGAAAGCACCCGCCAGATCACAAAAGCGATGGAGCTTGTGGCGACCTCGAAGCTGCGCAGAGCAAAGCAGCGGGTCGAAGCTGCCCGTCCGTACCACGAGGTGTTGCTGGAAGCCATCTCCGGGTTGCAGGCAGGCGCGGCGGAAAGCCCGACCGTCTTTGCACAGGAGCGCGAGGTGAAAAAGACCTGCTATGTCGTCATCGCGGGTGACCGCGGCTTGGCGGGCGGCTATAATGCCAACCTCTTCCGCATGGTCAAGCGCATGACGGACGGCACGGACTTTTGCGTCCTGCCCATTGGCAAAAAATCTTTGGAGCATTTCAGCCATATGGGCTGTGAGCTTGTCAGCACCTACTTCGGCGTGACCGGTACGGTCGGCATCGGCGACTGTATGCAGATAGCGAAGCTTCTGTGTGAGAGCTTTGCGGAAGAAAAATTCGACCGCGTGGTCGTGGCGTATACGAAGTTTCAGTCCATGCTGTCGCAGGTGCCTGTGTGCGATCCGCTGCTGCCGATCACATTGCGGGAGAACGAGACTCGTTATTCCGGTGCCCTCGTCGAGGGTGAGGCGGAGGAACTGGTCGCGAAGATCGTGCCGCAGTATGTCTCGGGTATATTGTATTCCACCCTCTGCGAGGCTGCCGCTTCGGAGCATGGCGCGCGCCGCACCGCAATGAACGCGGCGAACAAAAACGCGGGCGAGATCATCGACAACTTGGTTCTGCACTATAACCGTGCGCGTCAGGCAGTCATTACGCAGGAAATCACGGAAATCGTTTCCGGCGCGGAAGCGCTGTAAGCTATTAAAGGAGAAATCCGTATGCAAGAAAAAAACATCGGTCGTGTTGTGCAGGTCATTGGGCCGGTTCTGGACATCCGCTTCCCGAACGGTCATTTGCCCAATCTGCTCAATGCCATTGAAATTGAACGCGAGGACGGCGTGCTTGTCTGCGAGGTTGCGCAGCAGCTCGGCGACGATGTGGTACGCTGCATTGCCATGAGCTCCACCGACGGCATGATGCGCGGCATGGAGGCGGTCGATACCGGCACGGGCATCAAGGTTCCCGTCGGCAAAGAGACCCTCGGCAGAGTATTTAACCTCCTCGGCAAAGCCATTGACAATAAGCCCCAGCCCGTCACCTGTGAAAAGTGGAGCATCCACCGCGACCCGCCTGCTTATGATGAGCAGGAGAGCACCACGGAGATGCTGGAAACGGGTATTAAGGTCGTCGATCTGATCGCGCCCTACGCCAAGGGCGGCAAGATCGGTCTGTTCGGCGGCGCGGGTGTCGGCAAGACCGTCCTCATTATGGAACTCATTAATAACGTTGCAAAGCAGCACGGCGGTATCTCCGTGTTTGCGGGCGTCGGCGAGCGTACCCGTGAGGGCAACGACCTGTATAACGAGATGCAGGAATCCGGCGTTATCAACAAGACCGCCTTGGTCTACGGTCAGATGAACGAGCCGCCCGGAGCAAGAATGCGCGTGGCGCTGTCCGGTC
>CAMAEX010000192.1:0-4019 GCA_945832065.1 uncultured Clostridia bacterium
GACCCCTTCGGGGTCTCGCAATGACAAAACTGTAGTTATTTTGACAGTCTGAGGAGGAGCCGGGTGGCTCCTCCTTGGTTTTTTATTCGGTGATAATGCGGCAACCTGCCCAGAAGTGGCTGTTGTAATAACCGCTCCAAAGCGTGTCGATCACGACACCGCGGGTCGGGTTGGAGGCGTGGATGAAATAGCCGTTGCCCAAATACAGACCGACGTGGGTGATGCTGCGGAAGCTGCTGTTGGAAGAATTACAATTGCTGTAGCTGGTGAAGAATACAAGGTCGCCCGGCAGCAGGTCGTCCATGTCCACATGCATTCCGTCAAGGTACTGCTCCTGCGCGCCGCGAGAGAAGGAATAGCCGAAGTGCTTATAGACATACAGCACAAAGCCGGAGCAGTCAAAGCTGTTCGGACCGTTTCCGCCGTAAACATAGGGATAGCCCTCGAAGCTTTTTGCAAACGCGAGAAGATCGTCGATCACACTCGGCTGCTCGGCGGGATCTTCGCCATTGGGATGGTCGTTCTTCCATGCGACGGTGTATTTATAGCAGCGCAGGAAAACGGCAATCGCCTCCTGAATGGCGGTGCTGTCCTGCGGGTTCAGATTTTTGCCGTCGCCGCGCACCGCGCCGATGTAGACCATCAGACGGGCGGGCGCCTGCGCCCAACTTGCGACTCGACTGCCGTCATTGAATTTGCTGAGTGTGACGGCACGGGAGTCGTCGCGCGGATAGCCGAGGACGCTCATGAAATTCGCCATGATCTTAAAAAACTGCTCTCTTGTGAGCGTTGCGTTCGGGGCGAAGGTTCCGTCCCCCATGCCGCCGACAATGCCTAACTCGTAAGCGGCGTTGACAGCCGGATCGCTCGAGTCGGTAAAGTAGCCGCTGCCCTGTGCGCTGTAGTTTGTATCCATTGCCTTATTATAGGCGAGCACCCCGATTGCGCACATCTGCGCACGGGTGATGGGCTTGCTCATGTCGCAGTTGTCGAGGCAGGAGGGGATCATGCCCTTCTCCTGCATCTCCTGCACCTCGCGAATCGCCCAAGTGCTGATGCCGGAGTAGCCCTGCGACTGAATGGCGATGTTCTTTGTCTCCTCGCTCTGCTGATTGATCCAATCGCACATATACAGATAAGCGCGGAAGAACATCAGGATCGCCTCCTCTGCGGAGGTATTGTCCTTTGGATCAAGTGTTGTGCCGGAGCCCTGCACCACGCCGATGGAAACCATGGCGCGCGTTGCGTCGAGGGCATAGTCACTGATCGAGCCGACATCCGTAAAGCGGCTCAGAGAGTCCGGCGTGATGGTATTGGGATTCCAATAGGCGGTCGCCATCAGATTATAGGTGATTTTGAAGAAATCCTGCCGGGTGAGGGGATCGTTCGGATGGAAGGTGCCGTCGCCGTAGCCGCCGACGATGCCCTGTTCATAGGCATAGTTGATGGCGGGGTCGGAGGTGTCGGTGAAGTTCTTCGTAGAGTCGGGACCGACATCGGGGGTCCCCATGAGCTGGTTATAGACCAAAACTGCCATCTGGCACATCTGACCGCGGGTGATGTTTTTCCCCATATCGCCATTTTTGAGGCTGTCGGGCAGGAAACCAAGCCCGTACATCGAATCGACAGCTTCCTGCGCCCACGAACTGACGTTATGATATGCAGACACAGCGGGAATGCAGGAAATCAGCAGTGCAATACAGACAAGCAGACAGAGTAAGCGTTTTTTCATTCCGATTCCATTCCTTTCTATCTATTAAGTGTCTTCTGTATTATCCGATCGGGAGGGAAAGCTCCAAACCGACCGGGCAATGGTCCGAACCGAAAATGTCGCAGTAAATGGGGGCATCAACGATCTTCTCGCGCAGACGGTTTGAGACGAGGAAGTAGTCGATACGCCATCCCGCGTTGTTGGCGCGGGCGTTGTAGCGGTAGCTCCACCATGAGTAAATGCCCGTCGCGTCGGGATGCAGCGCGCGGAAGGTGTCGGTAAAGCCTGCTGCGAGCAGGTCGGTGAACTTGCCGCGCTCCTCGTCGGAGAAGCCCGCGTTGCCGCGATTGGATTTCGGATTTTTCAGGTCGATCTCCTGATGGGCGACGTTTAGATCGCCGCAGACGATGACCGGCTTTTTCGCGTCGAGGCTTTGCAGATAGGCGCGGAAGGCATCCTCCCACTGCATCCGGTGGTCAAGACGCTTTAACCCGTCCTGCGCGTTCGGCGTGTAGCAGGTGAGCAGGTAGAAATTCGGGTATTCCAGCGTGATCAGCCGACCCTCGTGATCCAGCTCCTCCACGCCGACCCCGTAGGCGACGGAAAGCGGCTTGTGCTTTGCGAAGATCGCCGTGCCGGAGTAGCCCTTTTTCTCCGCCGAATACCAGAATTGCTCGTAGCCGCCCAGCTCGAGCGTGACCTGATGCGGCTGCGCCTTTGTTTCCTGCAGGCAGAAAAAATCCGCGTCCAGCGCAGCAAAGGTTTCCAAAAAGCCTTTATCCAAACAGGCACGAATGCCGTTGACATTCCATGAAATCAGTTTCATTCCATTGCTCCTTTGTGTACTGTCTATATAGTAACAAATAATGACAAAGATTACAAGCCTTTGAAGAAAAATATGTCGAGAAAAATTTCGCGGAATATGCTTGACAGACGAATCGAATACGAGCAAGAAAAAAGCAATCAGGAACGACCCTTAGGAGGGCTATCCTGCTTGTGATTGCAATTTGGTAAAGATATTTTGGAGCAAATATCCCTTGCCGAGTGTCTGCCTATGTAGTATTATACATGGAAGGAATAAGGGGGACTCGGTATGAAGCTTTATCACATTATCGGCGGCATAAACGGTGTCGGAAAGAGCAGCTTTCTCGGTGCGCTGAAAGGCAACCGCAGTGATTTGGGGTGCATTATTGATGAGAATACAGTGCTTGCCGAGTTAGGGCTTATGAAGATTCGCGAGTGCTTGCAGCGGGGCGTGTCTTTTACGCAGGAAACGACTCTGCCCGGTTATAAAACGGAGCAGACAGCGAAACAGGCGCGGGAGGCGGGCTATTATGTGCGTCTTTATTATATTGCGCTGGATACCGCACAGGAAAGCCTCGCACGCATTGAAAACCGCGTGAAGCGTGGAGGGCATGACATTGACCGTGTAGATGTTCTGCGTCGTTTCTCGGGGCGCTGGGAAGCGGTTCAGAGAGTGCTTCCTTACTGCGATGAAGCGGAATTCTACGACAATGACAACGGCTTTGTGAAGGTGGCGGAATATCGGAACGGGGAGCTTCTTCCCATCGGGGAGCGATGCCCTGATTGGCTGAAGGAGCTGCAAGCTTATTTGCGCGGGAATGTACTGAAATGAAACAGACAGGGAGCCGCCCCGCAAGGCGGTGGCTCCCTTCTTTTGGAAGATGCAGCGCTGCGGCAATCAGATAGCTCTGCGAATTTTTACTTGACATATCGGTGCTGGCGTTGTATGATGAAAATGGTTAGGGGGTGACGGCAGCCCGTAGTCATGCTCCTTTACCCCGTGAGAGCTGACGCGGCCGGCTCTCATTTTTTGTTCTGTTTTTTGCGTTAAGCGGCAATGAAAAAGTGCAGGAGTCACCATGGTGGTTCCTGCTTGTTTTTTCGAGCAAAAACAAAGAACATCCTCTCTCCGAAGAAAAAGGATGTTCTTGGTACGCCGGAAGGGACTCGAACCCCCGACCTACTGGTTCGTAGCCAGTCACTCTATCCAACTGAGCTACCGGCGCATACCACGCTCAACGCGCTTAAATATAATAGCACGGGTGCTTAGAAAATGCAAGTACTTTTTTTAAAATATCAAAAATTTTTGATTTTTTGAAAGAAAGCTTTTATGTGCGCCTGTAATTTGGGAGCGACTGCACGAGATCGCCTCGTTGCTACACTTTTCACAATGACATGGTGGGAGGTTTGAACGAAGTACGTAGTTCCTGCACGAGATTGCACCCGCAGGGGGTATGCCGCATCCGTAACGCTCGTTCCTCGCGAACGGCTGCGCTACCGCGTC
>CAMAEX010000193.1:0-3809 GCA_945832065.1 uncultured Clostridia bacterium
TTTGCCGCAACTTTTCGGTTTGAAAACCTTGAAATACACAAAGTATTCCTGCGGTTTTCAAACCTCAGTTTGCAGCAAAATCCCTCGCTGACCGCTCTTGTAGATTCCTTCAGAGCTTCCTTAGATCGTCCTGCGTGCCGACTCCCGTAGGGGAGCCGTAATAGGAGGACCCAATGAGAAAGCAGGGCGAATTTTACTTAAAGCTCATTTCCATACTGCTGGCGGTCGTGATCGCGGCGTATGTGCTGTTTTCGGTGATTCTGAACTCCGGCAGCAGCTATGCGCTTGAGACGGCTGTCTACTGCGAAGTCGGCGACGGGGTGACCGTTTCCGGCTTTGTGGTGCGTTCTGAGGAGGTGCTGGTGAGCAATGCTCCGATCATCGTATGCGAGCTGACCGAGGGCGAACGCGTCGGCGGCGGTCAGCGCGTGGCGACCGGCTATCAGTCCGGCAGCGCACGGGAGAACCGAGAGGAGTTGAATTCGCTGAAAAAACAGCGCGACCAGCTTGCCTATGCCGCAGAGGGGTCGGACAGCAGCAATGCAGCCGCCTTAGACGGCGAGATTTCCAATATGATCGTCAGCCTCGCGGTGCAGACCTCGCAGCAGCGCTTCAGCGCCGCGCGCGCCACCGCTTCGGAGCTGGAGCCGTTGGTTTTGCGGCGCAGCGTATCGGGCGGCGACACCAAACTGATACAAAGGCGTATAGCGGAGATCGACCAACGTATTTCTGCCCTTTCGGCGCAGACCACGACCGGCGCGACCGCCATCACGGTGGCGGAATCGGGCTATTTCTCGGAGCAGGCGGACGGGCTGGAGCGTGTTTTAACCCCGGAGCGTGTGCAGACCATGACACTCTCGGAGCTGCGCGCTTTGGAAGAAGGGGAATACAGCGCGCCCGATAGCGCCATCGGCAGGCTGATTCAAGGACAGAAATGGTACTTTATTGCGGAGATCCCACAAGAACGCGCTGAACAGTGCGAAGAGGGCGACCGCCTGACCGTCAATTTTGCCGACGGCGCGCTGCAGGGGCTGCGAATGCGCGTGGAGCGGATCGGCGCGGCGGAGGACGGGAGCTGCGTGATCGTCCTCTCCTGCGAAAAAAAGCTGCAAAATGTTACGGCGCTGCGGCGGCAGACCGTGGATATCGTGTTTGACACCTACGAGGGTCTGCGCGTACCGAAGACGGCGATCTATTATGTGAACGGCGAGACGGGCGTTTATATTTTGGAGGGTGCCCGAGCCGACTGGAAAACGGTCGAAATTATTTTTGAATACGGCAATGACTATCTCGTCCGCTGGGACGACAGCGATACGGACAACCTCTGGCCGAAGGATGAGATCATTTTGACGGCGGAGGATATTTCGGATGGGAAGGTGATGGAATGATAGCCGAAAACATCGCGGCGATCCGCGCAAGAATGGAGGAAGCCGCGCGCCGCGCAGGAAGGGACCCGAAGGAGATCCTTCTGTGCGCAGCGACCAAGATGAACGACGCGAGCCGCGTGCGCGAGGCGATCGCGGCAGGCGTGGACTGCTGCGGGGAAAACCGTGTGCAGGAGCTGGTGCAGAAGAGCACCGAACACGCCTATGACGGCGCGCCTGTGCATTTTATCGGGCACTTGCAGACCAACAAGGTCAGGCAGGTCGTGGGAAAGGTGGCGCTGATCCAGTCCGTAGACCGGCTGCCCCTGCTCGAATGCATTGAGAAGGAGGCGGCGCGGCAGGGCATCGTGCAGGACATCCTGCTGGAGGTCAATGTCGGGCAGGAGGAGAGCAAATCCGGCTTCACCCCGGAGGAGACGCCGGACATCGCCGTTTCCATGGCGCAGTATCCGCATTGCCGCCTGCGTGGATTGATGGCAATTCCTCCCGTCAGCGAAAAAAGCGGCGATAATTGCAGATATTTTGAAAAAATCCGCAGAATTGCTGTTGACATAACAGCGAAAAAACAGCATAATAGTCTTATGGATATTTTGTCGATGGGGATGACGGACGATTTCGAGGACGCCATTGCCTGCGGCAGTACGATGGTGCGCGTCGGCACTGCCATTTTCGGCGCAAGATATTACCACAATAATGGATAACATAACGGAGGAATGTACTCATGGGCTTCATGGATGAAATCAGAAAGCTGACCCACCCTTATTCCGATCAGGAGGAAGAATATGACGATTACGACGAGGAAGAGGAGCTGCCCGAAGAAGCGCCCGCTCCCTCCCCCCGCCGCAGCTATAGCCGCACGCCCGCGCCCGAAGCGCCCCGCTCCAGCGCAACGAGCCGCGTTGTGAATATCAACGCGACCACGCAGCTTCAGGTCGTGCTGGTCAAGCCGGAACGCTTTGATCAGGTTTCCGAAATCGCGGATCATCTGCGCGATAAGAAGGCGGTCGTGCTGAATCTGGAAACGACCAACAAGGATGTCTCCCGCCGCCTGGTGGACTTCCTCTCCGGCTGCGCCTATGCGCTGGACGGCAAGATCAAGAAGGTTGCGATCTCCACCTATTTGATTACTCCGTATAATGTCGGCGTGGTCGGCGATCTGGTAGAGGAGCTGGAATCGAGCGGTATGCGTTTTTAAGGCTGTCCGCGATAAAGAAATAACAACGGCAAAGAGAAGGAGTAGAGAACGATGCTGACACCGCAGCAGATACAGGAAGTTAGCTTTGAAAAGGCTTTGTTCGGCGGATATGATATGGACTCGGTCGATGATTTTTTGGAACCACTGACGGATGATTATATCACGCTGTATAAGGAAAACTCCGTTCTGAAAAGCAAAATGCGGATCCTTGTGGATAAAATTGAGGAATACCGCAAGCATGAGGCCTCCATGCAGAATGCGCTGCTCGCCACGCAGAAGACCTGCGACCAGATGATCGCGGAGGCGGAGAAGAAGTGCGCGAAAATGCTCCACGACGCTGAGGAGACTGCTTCCGCGAAGGCGCAGAATGTGGATGCCTTGGTCGGCGAAGAAAAGGATCGCTTAGAGGCGGCGCGGACTGCCACCGCCCAGTTCATTGACGGTATGGAAAAACGCATCCGCCGTCAGCTGGAGCTTTTGGAGGAGCTGCGCAAAAAGGAGCTTTCCGCCCCGAAGCAGGAGGAAAGGACGAAGGTCTTCGGAAAGCGCGAGCCGGTCGAGGAGACACCGAAGCGGGCATATGATTACGACAGGGAGCCGTCCGCCCCTACCACCCAGGAGAAGGCAGACGCGCTGATTGAGGAGATCGGGCTGCGCATTGAGGAGAGCCTCGGCGGGCCGACCCTCGGCGACATGGCAGCTGAAAAGCCGGAGCATTCGACCCACGGCGAGCTGTCCCCGGCAAAGCAGAAGCTCTTTGATGAGCTGAAATTCGGCAGAAATCCCGAACCGAAGAAGAAAGGATAATCACGGCAGCCGCAGAGCTGCGTTGATGTCCAAAACCGAATAGCATGATGCGTCGATGGGGACGAGTAGCCCGTTTGCCGCGTGCAGAGAGCTGTCGCTTGGTGCGAGACAGCCGCGGCGGCGTGTGAATATCACCCCGTAGCACCCCGCCTGAAGTTATTTCGTAGGGTGGGACGGCTTGCGCCCGTTACCGCGCACGAAAGTGCCCTCTCCGCAAAAGGAGGGGGAACAAGAGTGGTACCGCAGAGCGCGTCTCTGTCTCTTGATGAGACAGAGGCGTTTCTTGTTTAGTGGATATTTGCTGTAGGGCGGGGACATGTTCCCGCCGACCGCGAAGCGGCAGACGGTACAGACGAACGAGTTTGTGCGCATTTGGTAGTTCCTGCACCGGCGCGCCGAGGTCGTTAGCGCAGCCGTTCGCG
>CAMAEX010000194.1:0-3783 GCA_945832065.1 uncultured Clostridia bacterium
ATGTCCACGATGCGGCGGTTGGTCTCCTCCGGCAGGCACTCGTCCTTGCAGCGGTTGCCCGCCTCCATGTGGAAGATCGGAATATGCAGTCGTTTCGCGCCGATGACCGAGAGGCAGGAATTGGTGTCACCCAGCACCAGCACGGCATCGGGCTTCAATTCCGCCATCAGGTCGTAGGAACGGGCGATGATATTTCCCATCGTCTGCCCGAGGCTGTCTCCCACGGCGTCTAAGTAGATCTCCGGCGCATCCAGCTTCAGGTCTTTGAAAAACACGCCGTTGAGGTTATAGTCATAGTTCTGCCCCGTGTGGGCAAGGAGGGTGTCAAAATAGCTGCGGCACTTGTTGATCACCGCCGCAAGGCGGATGATCTCCGGTCTTGTGCCGACGATGATCAGCAGCTTCAGCTTGCCGTTTTCCTTCCATGCTGCCCTTTGATTCATGGTTCCACCGCCTCATAAAATGTATCGGGACGCTGCGGGTCAAAGAGCTCGTTCGCCCACATGAGCGTGACCAGCGGCTCCGTTTGGCTCAGATTCGTAATGCTGTGTGTATAGCCCGGGAGCATATGCACCGCCTGCGGCTGCTCGCCGCTGACCTCAAAGCGCAGCACCTCCTGCGAGCCGAGCCTACGCTCCTCGATCACGCCATGTCCGCTGACAACGATGAAAAACTCCCATTTGCTGTTATGCCAGTGCTGTCCCTTGGTAATGCCCGGCTTTGAGACATTCACGGAGAACTGCCCGCAGCTTGCGGTCTTGAGCAGCTCCGTAAAGCTGCCGCGCTCGTCCGTGTGCATTTCCAGCGGAAACGCGATACGCTCCCGGGGCAGATAGGACAGATAGGTGCTGTAGAGCTTCTTGGCAAAGCTGCCCTCCGGAAGCTCCGGCATCCGAAGCGTTCGGCTCTGTTCGCGGAAGGTGTGCAGCAGCTCCGCGATCCTCCCCAGCGTGACGCTGTGGGTCACCGGTGCGGCGCAATATCTGCCGCCGTCGGTCAAAACGGCATGTACGCCGTCAAAGTCGCAGCGATGCTCCTTTCCCTCCAGCGCGTCCAGCAGCTCCTCGATCAGATCATCAATATAAAGAAGCTCCAGCACCGTATTCGGATCGTTGACCGTGATGGGAAGATCGCGGGCGACATTGTGGCAGAAGGTCGCAACGACGGAATTGTAGTTCGGTCTGCACCACTTGCCGAACAGGTTCGGGAAGCGGTAGACCAGCACCCTTGCGCCGGTCTGCGCGGCATAGTCAAAGAATAACTCCTCGCCCGCCCGCTTGCTCCTGCCGTACTCCCCCTCGGCGTAGCGACCCACAAGCGTGGCCTGGATCGAGCTTGCGAGCATCACGGGGCAGGCGTTTCCCCATTGCCGCAGGGTGCCGAGCAGCGTGTCCGAAAACCCAAAGTTTCCGCGCATGAATTCCTCTGCGTCCTTCGGTCGGTTCACACCGGCAAGGTGGAAGACGAAGTCCGCCCTTTGGCAGTAGTCCTCCAGCAGCGCAGGCGGCGTGTCGATATCAAATTCAAAAATCTCCTCAATGCGGAGATTGGGACGGGTACGGTTTTTGTTATCCCGGATGTTTTTGAGATTCGCCGCAAGGTTTTTCCCCACAAAGCCCGCCGCGCCGGTGATCAGTATGTTCATGGCAGCTCCCTCCCACAGCGCGCAGATGTCATTTGTCTTATTCTACTTGCAGCGGAGCGAAAAGTCAAGCGCCGCCCATGACATTTGCGGTGAAACGCCCTGCATTGGCAGTTTCGTGGATCAGGGGGGGCGTTCTCCCGTGTGGATCGCGATGAAACGGAATGCTTCCGCGCATTTTCGTCACTTTGACGGAAGGAACAACGTTTTGTCCCCGTTCCCGCCGCTCCGTTTCGATGGAATCTCGGAGAATTCGAACTTTTTCGACCGAATTTTGTTTGTTTTCGTTTACATAATTTTTAATTATTTTGTTTTTCCTGATTATTGAAACCGCAAAATTTCTAAAGTATGCACCGCCTTATACAGGGTTTGCATGGTTGTTGCGGTTGCCGCACTGAGAAAAAAGCGGTTGAATTACAGCGGTTGTGCACACTTTGCACAGAGTTTTGCACAGCTTGGCTGTCAGATATTATTCCGTATTGCCTGTATTTCGTGTTTACATAATCCCGTTATTCCTCTTCGCGCGAATTGTGCAGTTTGGTGCCGCGCAAAGCGGAAAGAATCCGTCGGCAGGAAAACGCACACGGATAAGCGCAAGCCACGGATGAAAACCCCTAAAAAGGCGTTTCATCCGTGGTTCTGTTCCGTTTTTTGTCTATTGCTGTACGAATTGCTCCAGTTCCTCCTGCGAAAACTTCGGATGCAGGGCAGCGTTGAGCGCGTCGGCAAGGAGGCTGCCGAGCCATGCGACCTTCGCGTCGATATCCCGGGGCGTGACGATCATGCGCTCCTCCGCGCTCTCGCACAGGGCGGAGGCATCGACCACCGTCGGCACACCGACAGAGAACACCGGCACGCCGAGGGTCTCTTCCGAGAAGCCTGCCCGACGGTTCCCGACGCCGGAGCCGGGGACGATGCCGGTATCCGAGAGCTGGACGGTGCAGCAAAGGCGCTCCATGCTCCCTGCGGCGAGCGCGTCCACGGCGATGACCAGCTCCGGCTTGACATGGCTGACCGCGCCGCGCACCAGCTCCAGCGTCTCAACGCCCGTCGTCGCCAGCACGCCCGGGGCGACGGCACTGACCTCGCGGCAAGCTCCGAACTGCGCGGGCAGATTTGCGATCAGATGGCGCGTGAGAAACAGTCCGTCCGTCGTGCGCGGACCCAAAGCATCGGGCGTGACGGCGCGGTTGCCCAAGCCGACAACCAAGACGCTTTTTTCCTCATCCCCATGCAAAAGCGCCCGCAGCTCCTGCGCCAAAACGCGGGCGGGGCGCAGTCTGTCTCGGTCGAATCGGGGCAGCTCGACCGTCACATAGCGCCCGATCGGCTTGCCGAGCGCTGCCTGACCTTGCTCGTCCAAAATATCCACCTGCGTCACGGAAAGCCCCTCGCTCTCGCGTTCCCGCGCCTTCACGCCGGAAAGCTCCGTCGTCTCCCCCGCCGATTTTTCCCAAAGTGCCTTGGCTTCCAGCGCCAGATCCGTCCGAATCGCCGTAAAAACCGCCCCCTTTTCGCATAGTCTTTCCCCAAAAGCAAAATTTTTTGCAAAAATGCGAAAAAAACTATTGATTTTCCGCACTTCTCCCGCTATAATGTATTTCTGCATGAAGTAAAAACACACGGATTTTAGATAAATGCCGTTAGAGGGAGGTGCAACCATGCCCAACATCAAGTCCGCAAAGAAGAGAGTGTCTCTTTCCCGCGCTGCCAACGAACACAACAAGATGGCGAAGTCCGCTCTGAAGACCACCATCAAGAAGTTCGACGCTGCCGTTGCTTCCGGCGATAAGGCGCAGGCAGGCGCTGCCTACACCGCAGCCGTTGTCGCTGTCGATAAGGCCGTGAACAAGGGAATCCTTCACAAGAACAATGCCGCCCGCAAGAAGAGCAGCATGACGCTGAAGATGAACGCAATGGCGTAAGCAAAAAAGGATCATTCCGCCTGATGGATCACCTCCATCAGGCTTTTGCTTTATTCCGCCCTGCTATGCAATCCCTCCGTGTCATTGCTAGGGCGCTTGCGCCCGTGGCAATCTCTATCCGACTAAGAGCTAAGGACTAAGGGTGAATGACTTCGGAGCGCTCCGCGCGGATTCCAAAAACTACGAGCGCAATGGGCAACCTTGCTGTAGTAGACT
>CAMAEX010000195.1:0-3762 GCA_945832065.1 uncultured Clostridia bacterium
GGCTTTGCCTGCGCAGACAGAGCCGCTGATTCAACAGAACATGTCCCCGCCCTACATTGGAATCCGCGCGGAGTGCTCCGACGTTTTTCGCTATTCTCTATTCTCTATCTACCAAAGCCTCTGTTTGCACGCGGGCGGCTAATAGCCACACTTACAGCATTATGGGGCGGTTATTCGGCGCGGAGGGCGGTGACGGGGTCGCTCTTTGCCGCTTTGCGGGAGGGGAGCAGTCCGCTGATGAGGGTCAGTACGACGCTCAGAACCACGAGGATCACTGCGCCGCCGAGGGGCAGGGCGGCGTTGATATCCGTCCGTTCCGCGAGGGAATGAATGAGCGCGTTCGTCGGGAGCAGGAGCAGCAGGGTCATGGCAATACCGATGATACCCGCGCTGAGTCCGATGATAAAGGTCTCCGCGTTAAAGACCTCAGAGATATTCCGCTTGGATGCGCCGATGGCGCGGAGAATGCCGATCTCCTTCCTGCGCTCGACCACGCTGATATAGGTGATGACGCCGATCATGATGGAAGAGACCACGAGGGAGATCGCCACAAACGCCACCAAGACATAGCTGATCACATCCACGATCTCCGTCACGGAGGACATGAGCGTGCCGACCATATCGGAGTAGCGGATGACCTTCTCCTCCATTCCCTCCGCCTCCATGCGGCGGTTATACTCGTCTAAAATGTTCAGCACGGCGGTCTTACTCTCAAAATCCTTGGGATAGAGATTGATCTGCGCGGGCTTTCCCGGGTCGGCATAGCCGAAGCGCTTCAGATTGCGGTCATACGAGGTCTCGTCGCCGGACAGCATGGACAGAAGCAGCTCGGCAAGCTCCTCCTCTGTCATATTCACCTGAATGGCATTGGCGAATGCCTCGGCGTCGATCTGCAGGGCGTCCGACATCCCTGCGCCCGCCTGCGCCACCGCCTGCTGCATTGCGCCTGCCATGCGCTGCCCAAGCTGGGCGGCAGCCTGCTGCATTGCCGCGGCAAGCTGCGTCTGCACGGTCTGCGCAATGGCGTCGGCATAGCCTTGCAATGCGGCTGTCAGCGCCGTTTGCAGCTTGTCCGTATCCACCAGCGCGGCGACGCCGTCCGAGAGGAGCTTCTGCGCCTCCGGTGTTTGCAGGTAGGTCATGAAATGCTCTCCCGCCTTGGTCGGGTCGGGAAGCTCGTTTTCCGCCGCATAGCTTTGATAGCCCGTAAGCAGGTCCTGCGCAAGCGCGTCCAGCTGCTCCGGCAGAAGAATCAGCTCGCCGCCGAATTGCAGGATCTCCAACGCGCCCTCCTGCAAAAGCGCCTGCGCCTCGGCAGTTTGCAAATACTGCGTCAGGCAGTCGCTGAATTCCGCCGGGTCGGTCACGCCGTTCTCGGCGGCATAGGCAGCAAAGCCCTCTAAAAGCGACCGCACCAGCGCCTCCAAATGCTCGGCGGAGACGGTCAGATTTCCGTTGGCAAGCATGATCTGCTCCAAATGCGCGGCGAGAAGCTGCTTTGCCTGCGGCGTTTGCAGATACGCGCGGAACGAGCCTTGCAGACGGGCATAGTCCTGCGCGGCATATTGGACATAGCCCTGCAGCAGACTTGTGCCCAAGGAGGAGAGGGCTTCGGGTGAGACGGTCAGGTCGAGCTGCCCGAGTAGCTCTGCCAAGTCCGTCTCCGGCAGGTCGAGGCTGCTGAAATCTATCATGGTGGACAGATCGGTCGTTCCGAAATTCAGGTTCAGATATGCCGACGGGTCAAATTGCAGGGCGTTTTCGTCCAACTGAAAGGCTTCGGCAAGGGCGTCTTCATCGAGGGAGAAGAGCGTGGTCATATCAAATTCGCCGCGCTCCTCTCCGAAGAGCGTGCCGGTTAAGACATTGATCTCCGGATCTGCAAGCTGCGTCTGCACGATGGGGGCTGCTGCCGCCTGCTCCATGACATGCGCCGTCAGCGACGAGGGGTAGCCGATGCCTGCTTGCAGCATGGTGGCGTCCGCGTTTTCAGCGGGCTGCACCACGCCGACGACGGTGATCTCCTCGCCGTTTTTTACCAGATTGCGCAGATAGGCTTCGTCGCCGGAACGATCCTTCCAAACGCCGTAGGTCGTGTCATACTCGTAATAATCGGAGGCGTTCACCAGGCGGAAGGTGATGCCGACCAGCTCGTCATATTTGTAGGGACGGAGATCGTCCGGGGTTTCCACCGGCTCCTCCGCCAGGAAGCGCTCGACCATCTTGTCCAGCTCGACGGAATCGCGCAGTCCGAGGGTATACTGCATGAAATCGCTGATGTTCCCGCCGCCGGTGAGGACGACGACGCATTCGTTATACGCCTCCGGCCAGCGGCCTGCCTTGATGTCATATTGGTTTTCGTACAGCGAGGTGTTTGCGGGCATTTCATAGAATACATCGGTGCTCATAAACATCGACATGAGGCTGTTTGTGTCAGAGGTGCTGCCTAACCCCAGCGCCTCGAACGAGCGGTCGGGATGCACCTGCCGCACGCCGCTGCCCTCAATGCGGTAGATCTGCGGGGAGACATTGTAGGTATATTCGACCGCCTTGGTATACTGCTCGACGCCGCTGTCGCCGCTGTCTAAGTAGGTCTTGAGGGAGCGGAGGTCGTTGGCGTCCACCTTGGAGAGCAGATTTGTGATCATCTGCGTGACGCCGACCTCACCCTCGCCGCCCTCAAAGCGCTGGGAGCCGTCGCCGCCCATCATGGCGGAGACATCGACGCCGGAGCCTTGAATCTGCACGGGATATTCCGAGAGCGTGTTTTCCTCGACGGATCGGATGTAATTGTTCATGCCGTGGGACAGCGACAGGATCAGCGCGATGCCGATGATGCCGATGGAACCGGCAAAGGCGGTCAGGATCGTCCGAGCCTTTTTTGTCCGCAGATTGTTGAAGCTGAGGGAGAGGGCGGTCCACAGGGACATGGACGCTTTCCCCATATTTTTATGGACGGGCGGTGCCTGCGGCGCGTCATCCGGCTCGTAGGGGTCGGAATCGGCGCGGAGCTTACCGTCGCGCAGGCGGACAATACGCGTGGCGTACGCCTCCGCCAATTCGGGATTGTGCGTTACCATGACGACAAGGCGATCCTTTGCGACTTCCTTCAAAAGCTCCATGACCTGCACGCCCGTGTCGCTGTCCAGCGCACCCGTCGGCTCGTCCGCAAGCAGAATCTTCGGGTCATTGACCAGCGCCCGGGCAATCGCCACGCGCTGCATCTGTCCGCCCGACATCTGTCCGGGCTTTTTATGGAGCTGATCGCCCAGTCCGACCTGTTCCAACGCTCGCTTTGCGCGCTTCCTGCGTTCCTTTTTGGAGACACCGGAGATGGTCAGCGCAAGCTCTACATTGGCAAGCACGCTTTGGTGTGGGATGAGGTTATAGCTCTGAAACACAAAGCCGATCGTGTGGTTGCGGTAGGAATCCCAATCGCGGTCTTTGTATTTTTTTGTCGAGATGCCGTCGATCACAAGGTCGCCGCTGTCGTAGCGATCTAAACCGCCGATGATGTTCAGCAGGGTGGTCTTGCCCGAACCGCTCGGACCTAAAATGGCGACAAATTCGTTCTCGCGGAGATTCAGGCTGACATCATCCAGCGCTTTTTGTACCAGATGACCGGTTTGGTAGGATTTGCAAATATGTTTGATCTGCAACATGGGCGGTCACTCCTTTGCGGGTTCTGTCGAAAGAATAGCACGGTTTGGAAAACTGAAACGAAACTCCGCGCGGTGTTTGCGGAATTTTTTAAGCCGAGGT
>CAMAEX010000196.1:0-3759 GCA_945832065.1 uncultured Clostridia bacterium
TTTTTTGATTGTTTTAAAAAATACAGCGTCAATTCGAAGCATTGGGGAAGAACAGCAGCGTTGCGGCGAACGGTCAGCGAATCATGCAGACCGAGCAAAGGAAATAACGCGGCATGCCCCTGTTTTTCTGCCCTCTCCGCTGTAGGGCGGGGATATGTCCCCTAAGACCGCGAAGCAGCAGACAGCAAAGGGAGCATATTTGTACACACTCGGTAGCTCCTGCACAAGGGCGGATACTATCCGCCCCTACGGCGTTGGCTGCCACATATCTCGTAGGGGCGGCTATCAGCCGCCCGTTTTTGATTCTTGCGGAGCACACCTCAGTCATTCACTCTTAGCCAAAACAGTATTTTTATTTTGAAATATATTATTTGCAGAGATACCTTGACAGACGAGGTATCTCGTGCTATAATGCGAGCATCAGGAAGCAAGGCTTCCGATCGGGAGGTGTCTGTTTTGTCCATTACTGCTGACCTGATTCGCGGCAATACCGAGACGATCATTCTTGCGCAGCTTTTGCGCCATGACAGCTATGGCTACGAGATCAACAAAACCGTGCGTCAGATTTCCGATTCGCGCTATGAACTAAAGGAGGCGACGCTCTACAGCGCCTTCCGGCGTTTGGAGGATACCGGTCAGATCGAATCCTACTGGGGCGGAGAAGCCACCGGCGCGCGCCGACGCTATTATCGCATCACAGACCTCGGCAGGCAGACGTATGAAAATCAAGTCGCCCTTTGGAACGAGGCAAAATCCATCATTGACAAACTTATCGAAACGGAGGCTCAGCCATGCGAAAGAAATTGATCACCGCCATCGACGCATATTTTGAAAACGCGCCGCGGACGGCACAGGTGCAGGAGCTGCACGATGAGATCCTGCAAAATACATTGGACCGCTATGATGAGGAGCTTGCGGCAGGGAAAAGCGAAACGGAAGCCTTCAGCACCGCCTTTGCGGCGGTTGGCGACATTGATGCGCTGTTAAGCCCGCTCTGCCCGAAGCAAAAGACTTTCCCCGTGACACGCGCGGTTGCCATTGCGCTCTATATTCTCTGCGTGATCCCGGTCATCCTCGGCGACGCATTCGGCGGGATCGGCGATGAGATCGGCACCTGCCTGATGTTTGTCATCGCCGCCGTTGCAACGACGCTGATCGTCTGGCCGAACGGCTGGAAGGCGACCCCTGCGCGGAAGCTCCGCGCATTCGGCATCGGCATGTATGTGCTCTGCGTCACACCGCCCGTTTTCTTTGATGCCGCCGTCGGCGGCGCGGCGGGGGATGCCCTCGGCGTCAGCCTGATGTTTGTGATCGTTGCCATTGCAACGGTTCTCGTTGTGCTCTCTGCGCAGCGGGGCGAAAAGACGGCGGCGTCGTCTGCCTGCGCAGAGCGGTGCAGCGCCGCGCCCGCAGCCGAAAAACAGCCCATCTCTCCCGTGCGCGTCATCTGCACCGTGTTATATTGGGTCGCGGCTGTGTGCGCATTTTCTCTGGTCGGCAGCCTGGTGAGCTGGCTTTTCGCGTGGCTGGTATTCCCGGCGGCAGGTGTCCTCGGAGATCTGATCGCGGGTGTCGTCCTGCTGACAAAGGGAAAGCCCGGCGCGTACCGCATCTGCCGCGGAATTGTGGGGCTTTTGGTCTTGAGCGCCTACCTGCTTCTCACGCTGTATACGGAAAAGTGGTTTGTTACATGGCTGGTCTTCCCGGTCGGCGGTGCGCTGCACGGTGTGCTGTCCGGCGTGTTTGACCTGATAAAAGGAGGAAAAAAACAATGACAAAAGGAATCGTAAAAATTATTCTGTTTTCGCTGCTCGCGATCGTCTTGGCGGGGGCGTTGGTTTTTGCGCTCAGCTTTGACGGCGAATGGCCGAGCTTCTTCGGCAGCGGCTTCAGCTATGCCGAGCCGGAGAGCTATTCTGTCGGCAGCGGCAGCGTGAAGGGTGAGCTTTCCCGCATTGAGCTGAACTGGACGTCTGGTTCTGCGGACATTTGCCCCTATGACGGCGACGAGATCGTTCTGCAGGAGACGGGTGCGGACAGCGAAAAAGAGCAGCTCCGCTATCGCCTGCGTGACGGCATTCTGACCATTCAGTACTGCGAGAGCGGTTTCCACTGGAATATCACCACGCATAAATCCCTTACGCTGCTGATCCCCCGCACGCAGGCTGCGGCGCTGCTTTCCGTCGAGGTCGACACCGCCTCTGCGGATGTTGCCGTGCAGGGCGTGACTGCCCAGAGCTTTGATTTGGACACCGCATCGGGCGAACTGCGCGCCGTGGATTGTGCTTTCTCCTCCTTTGAGGCGGACACTGCCAGCGGGGACTGCACTTTGGAGAATTGCACCGTCGGCAGCTTTGAAATGGACGCAGCCTCGGGCAGAGCGATCCTCTCGGGCAGCGTGGAAACCGTCGAATTCGACAGCGCCAGCGGCGATCTCCGCATTACCACCGCAACGGCGCCGCGCAAGATCGAGGTCAGCACCGCCAGCGGCAGAACGGAGCTTACCCTCCCGAAGGACGCGGAGTTTACCGCCGAGCTGGACGCCGCCTCGGGCGACCTGCGCGTGGAGGGCTTCCTCGGCAGCAGCGGCAAGGATCTGTTCGTCTGCGGCAGCGGCACAAATCGCTACAGCTTTGACTCCGCCAGCGGTGACGTGATCATCCGCGCCGGAGAATAAAAAGCAGAGGCTGTTAAAAGCCTCCGGCATGTCATTCGTGTAAAACCTTATAGGGCGTGGCAGCTGTTAGGCTAAGGGCTAAGGGTGAATGGTGAAGGACTGTGGTGTGCTTCGCACGGATCAAAAAACGGGCGGCTGATAGCCGCCCCTACGAGATATGCCACAGCCAACGCCGTAGGGGCGGATAGTATCCGCCTGCGTGCAGGAAACACCGAGTGCGTACAAACCCACAGTCGGAGATTGCACCCGCAATACCCGCAATACCCGCAAGGGGCACGCCGCATCCGTAGCGCTCCTTCGTCGCGAACGGCTGCGCAGCCATGACCCCTTTGGGGTCTCGCAATGACAAAACTGTCATTTTTTAATAGCCACTCCTCAAGCGCCTGACGCGATCAAGGCAAGCTTTTGCTGCCGCGTCAGGCGCTTGATCTCGTATTCCCGTTTCAGCGCATCCGATTTGGATCCGCACGCCTCTTGATAGACAGCCTCCAAGGGTGCGCGACCTCTGGTATATTTTGCGCCCTTGCCGCTATTGTGCGCGGCAAGGCGTTTTTCAAAATCGTCGGTCATGCCCGTGTAGAGCGTCCCATCGCCGCAGCGCAGGATATAGACGCACCACTGCTTCATAGTGTCACATCAATTGCGCGGCGGTCGGTGCGGATCTCCTTGCACAAAGCGGAAACCGCCTGATGGCGCGGATCATCTTTATACTGCTTTACAGCCTCCAACGAGTCAAAGTCCGCGATCAGCACGGCATCATACGCGCTGCCTGCCTCCGCTGAGCGCAGTACCTGCATCCCGCGAATGCAGGGGATCACACCGTCCAGCGCGGCAAGCCTGCGTAAAAATTCCTCCGCCTGTTCCTGCGCATCCTCGCGGAATTTCCACATTACAATGTGTCTGATCATAGAACGACCTCCTTTTTCCTTAACCATACCGAGTTTTGCCGCCAAAGTCAACAAAGAAATTTCAAAAACAGAAAAAAGTGCTTGACAAATTCTGCAGAATCGTCTATAATAAGCCTCGCTACGGACGATTAGCTCAGCTGGCTAGAGCATCCGCTTGACGTGCGGAAGGTCATA
>CAMAEX010000197.1:0-3753 GCA_945832065.1 uncultured Clostridia bacterium
TTCGATGCAGAAATAATTGCCTCGCCGGCCTTCTTTCTGTCGGTGAACGTGGTGCCGGATACCGTTGCTGTGAAGTTGTCTCCGCTAATATCCTTTCTTGCTGCAATGTCTTTCTGTATTTTGGGCAGGGCGTTCTTGGCTGTTGCAATAGCGGATTCGGTATCGGACTTACGGGATTTAGCTTCCTGCACCGCTTTTGAATGCTGCCGCTTCAACGCAGTAAGCTTTGTGATCTCCGCGTTCACTTCGAACTGCTCCATGATAAGCGGATTGCCGGAGGCTATGGACTTGATCTCCGCGAAAGAAAGCACCATTTCGCCTACGTCCTCGGCTTCCCTGGCATTTGCATCTCCGTTCATGATAGAGTTTATAAACGACGCCTTGCGCTCCAGATTGTCCCACATTCGGGCATCAAAGGTCTTTTCGGTTACATAAGTGAATATTTCAACCTCTTTATTGATATTGCCCTGACGCAGGATGCGTCCCTCGCGCTGCTCGATGTCGCCCGGCCTCCAAGGTGCGTCAAGGTGGTGGAGCGCGTAAAGACGTTTCTGCGCATTCATTCCGACGCCCATCTTGCCGGTGCTGCCGATGAGGACGCGAACCTTGCCGTCGTTCACATCATCGAAAAGCTGGTTCTTTTTATCCTGTGTATCGGCATCGTGGATAAAGGCGATTTCCTTCGCGGGAATGCCGCGCAGCACAAGCTGACGCTTCATGTCGTCGTAGATGGAGACATTCTCAGCATCTTCGGCGGATACTGCGGCTTCAGCCTGCTGACCGCCCTTCGGGGTTGCTATGTCGCAGAATATGAGCTGGGCCATTTTGTCCTTCTTTGTGCGCTTCCAAATATCGTACACATTGCTGATGCACTTCATGATTTTGCCGTCCTCTTCGTAAGGGAGGGACGGATCCATGATGTGCTGACTGTATGACAGCTTTCGGCCTTCCGAGGTAATCTTCAGCATGTTGTCGGCCTTGGGGTCTATGCTGCCTCCGCGCAGCTTGTCGGCTCGCTCGGCGAGCTGTTCTATATAGTCCAACTGATACTGTGAGGCAGGGGAGACGACAACGGTGCGTTTACCGCCTTTGAGTCTGGGTATTTCAAGGCCGGGGACATCGGTAAGCACATCGGCAAAACTGCGGAACATCTGCTGAAGCTCACCAAGATTCTTAAATCGGGAAAAGCTCTCCTTCTGGCGGTAGCCCTTGCCGGTGGGGTTCATTTCCATAACGTTGACGACTTCACCGAACATATTCGCCCAAGCGTCGAATGTTTCAAGGCCACGCTGCTTAAGGAGGTCACTTTGCAGATATTTCTGCATGATATACATTTCGCTCATGCTGTTCATGACGGGGGTAGCCGTGGCAAATACGATACCGCGGCCACCGTTTAGCTGCTGTAAGTATCGTACTTTCATGTACAGGTCGTATGAGCGCTTCGCACCTTCTTTGTTGCCGAGGCCGGATACGTTGTTCATGTTGGTCGTATAGAAGAGGTTCTTATACGAATGCGCCTCGTCCACAAACAGGGAATCTACGCCAAGCTCTTCAAAAGAGATATTGCCCTCATCCTTGCGCAGAGAATTGAGCTTTTCGAGTCTCGCTTCAAACTGCTTTTTCTTTTTCTCCATCTGCTTTACAGACGGGTCGTTGCGCTGTCCGTTGCGAACAGCCATCTCAATGCCGGCCTCGAGTTCGGTGAGCTGCTGGGCGACAAACTGATACTCGGTGTCGGCTGAAACTGGTATGGATGAAAAGTTCTCCTGCGATACGATGATAGCATCGTAGTCACCCGTTGCGACCTTATTCATAAATTCGCGGCGCCTCTTAGCGGTAAAATCCTGCTCTCCAGGGAGAAGTATTTTCGCATTGGGGAAGAAGGATATGAATTCCTGCCCCCATTGTGCAAGCACGGACTTCGGCACAACGAACATGGGCTTTTTAACCACGCCGAGCTGGCGCAGTTTCATGGCTGCCGCCGCCATTTCCGCAGTTTTTCCTGCGCCTACCTTGTGTGCTATCAGGGTATTGCCGCCAGAGGAAATAATGCGCTGAACCACGTCCTTTTGATGAGCGCGGAGCGACTTTGCCGCACTAATGCCGTCCACGGTGAGGTTTGCGCCGTTATATTTAGGGGTAACGGTGTTGTTGAAGGTCTCGTTGTACAGATGAGCAAGGGTATCGCGCCGCGCTTCATCCTCCCATATCCAGTTTTGAAACTCGGCTTTTATGGCCTCGGCCTTTTCCTGGGCGGCAATGGTGGCTGCCTTATCTACATAGGAGCGCCCTTCTGCATCTTTTCGGGAAACGACAATGCGTCGGTTGTTCAGTAAGGCGCTGAAAAGGTCTGCAAACGACTTGTCGGCGGTTCCCCATGTGCTGGTATTTTCTACCGAACGTTTTACATAGCTGTCGATGAGCTGCACAATATAGTCGCCCGTCAATGCGGAATAGGAGACTTTGAACTTCGGTCTATAACCGCCGTTGTACACATTGAGCATATGAGAAACGAATTCCGAATACACGCTCTGAGGTACCCAGGTGGCGCCGGGCTGCACGAATATATCCTGATACGGTATATCCTCCGGGATGATCTTCTTCAGCGCGTCAATATTGCGCTGGTAGTCTTTGTCTGCGGGAAGGAGATCTTCTGCATCGCGCAGCTTTGCCTTTACGTTGCCGGACAAATACTGTTCTGCGGTTTCATAGGCGCCGTCGCGGTTCTTATATACGAGTTCTGCATCCAGCAGCTCACGAGAAACGGCATCGACGCTATTTCCGGTCAATTCCGCAATCCGCTGCATATCCACGCCGCCCGTTTCGTTGACGGACACTATGAGCGCATCTATCGCGTTGTCGGTGTGGGTGACGGTCTTGCGGGGGGAGACGGTATTCTTTGAGAAAATGTCCGCTTTGTGACCAACTTTCTCCTTGGCATCGTAGCTTTCGAGAGAGGTGATGAAAGGAGCGTCAATATCATCTGAGTATAGCCGCTTATTCCCGGGCGCATTGATAAATCCATGCTGCTTGACAAATGCGTCGTATGCCTTATTCAGCTGAGAGCGAGCTGCTTTTATATCCATCTCACTCGCACCCTGAAGCTGCATATTCAGCAGCCCGCGGGCAGTGTCGCGGATGGAGAGAATTTTTGCGGTGATAGCAGCCTGCTTTTCGGTAGTCTTGCGCTCCACAAGCTGACCATCGTTTATTTTGTATATCTTGCTGCCCTTTGCAACGAGGGAGCCTTCCTTGCCCTTCGCTTCCGCTATGGCAGCGTCCCGGTTGACCTTCTCCACGGTGGGGTGCTTTGGATACTCCATCTTACCGGTAATATTTTTGAATGCGCTTATTATCTGCTTGTTCAAGTCGCCCTTGAGAGCCTTGTAGGTCAGTCCGTCCTTGCCGTACATGGAGCCAGTCATCTCAGGGGTTCCGAGAACCATTTCGGGGTGATCGGCAAAGTACTCGTTGATGTAAGCGCCGCTTTTCCCGATAAGGGTATATTTTACCGAACCGAACGCCTCGCCTTTATAAGGAGTGAAAGCAGCCCGTTTGCGCAGCACTATTATGTCGGTGACTACTTCTGTCCCGGCGTTGCCCTTGAAAGCAGTATCCGGCAGGCGGATAGCCCCCAGAAGGTCGGCGTTGTCCATCAGGTATTTGCGAACCCTGTCGTCGTATGCGTCCATCGTATACCGCGAGGTTATGAATGTCACAAGTCCTCCCGGGCGCACCTTGTCAAGCGACTTC
>CAMAEX010000198.1:0-3737 GCA_945832065.1 uncultured Clostridia bacterium
GAAGCTGCCTGTTTTTTGTGTTGGGTTTATTTCTCAAAGACCTGCTTGAGCTTTGCGAAGCGGGGCAGACCGTTTTCATAGCGGAGCTGCGACTCGCCCTCGATCAGCGGGGTGCAGTAATCGACGAAGTCCTGCGTGACGTAGGCGTTGTCACTGGTGATCCACTCCAGCGGGACCTTCTTTTCGAAGTTCGCGACCTGCTCCAGATCGAACAGCTCGTAATGGCACACATAGCCGTTTTTACGGTCGCAGCGGAAGCCGACCATCTTGCCGCTTTCGCCCGCAATGGCGGATTCGACGGCGAGCTTGCCGGAGTTGAAGGACTCTTCAATGTCGGTTGCCGAAGCGCAATGCGCCGCGCAGCGCTGGAGCAGCGACAGCTCGATGCCGCGCACCTTTGCGCCCGTCGCCGCCTTGACGATGGAAGCCAAGCGCGCCGCCAAGCCGCCGAGCTGCGCATGACCGAAGCCGTCCGTTCCGGAGGTCTTTGCCTCGGAGACGAAGGAGCCGTCGGCGTAATGCACACCCTCGGACACCGCGACAAGGCAGCTTCCCTGTCCGTTATACACGCGGATCACGTCGTCGAGGAAATCCTCCATATTAAAGTCCACCTCAGGCAGATAGATGAGGTCGGGACCGTCGCCCGTCTCGCTTGCGAGGACGGAAGCGGCAGTCAGCCAGCCGGCGTGTCTGCCCATGCACTCAACGATGGTGATCATGCCCTTATCATAAACCTTGCAGTCGCGAGCGACCTCCATGATGGAGGTTGCGATGTACTTTGCAGCCGAGGCAAAGCCCGGGCAGTGGTCGGTACCGAACAGGTCGTTGTCAATGGTCTTGGGCACGCCGAAGACGCGGCACTCATAGCCGACCTTTTGCATATAGCGGTTGACCTTATTGCAGGTGTCCATCGAGTCATTGCCGCCGTTATAGAAGAAATAACGGATATTGTATTTTTGGAAGATCTCCAAAATGCGCTTGTAGTCGGTGTCATCGACCTCGGGATCGGCGATCTTGTAGCGGCAGGAGCCGAGGGCGGAGGACGGGGTATGCAGCAGCAGCTCCAGCTCCTGCGGATCCTCCTCATCCATAATCATGAGGCGGTCGTTCAGAATGCCGACAATGCCGTGATGCGCGCCGTAGACCTTCGTAATGCAATCGCTTTCCAATGCCGTCTTGATCACGCCGTATGCGCTTGCGTTAATAACCGCAGAGGGACCGCCGGACTGACCGATCACCGCTGCGCCGACTAAAGGTTTCTTTTTTGCCATAGTGTTACCTCCGATGTTCCGTGCGTGTGGCACAATTTTCGCCTACAGTATAACACAGCCATTTCTTCAATGCAAGGAATTCTAAAAAAATATCCCTCTTTCTGAGAAACGGTTGCTTTTTTTCGAGTGAAATGCTATATTAAACAAAGGATTTTTAAACTGAAACAGAGGAGCGATGCTTTCTTGAACCGAGTCGAGATTACCTTGCAGGATATTTTTGTGTCCCTCAAGCGTTATTTTATGTTGATTGTTTTAACGACCCTGATTTTCACACTCGGCGCATGGGTCTATACGCAGTACTTCATCACGCCGTTATATATGACGCAAGTGTCCATGTGTGTCTTTGCCAGCCAGCGGACGGATGATGGCGTTACCACCGGTGAGCTGAATGCGGATGCCAGCATTGCCCGTACATATTGCCTGCTCCTGACAAGCCAGACCGTTTTGCAGGCAGTCAGCGACGAGCTGAACGGAGAAATCTCCGCCCCTGCAATCGGCGAGCTGATCTCAACCGGCGCAAGCGCGCAGGTGATTTATGTCACCGTCATCTCCACCGATCCGGCACTTGCCGTCCGTGTGGGAAACGCTATTTTAGATGCCGCGCCGGAAGCGCTCAGCTCCGTTGCCCGAGCAGGTGAGCTGATTCCGTTAGACCGTGCCGTCATGCCCACGGTGCCGTCATCGCCGGACATCTCCTCAAATGTCGCGATCGGCTTTCTCGTCGGTCTGCTGCTCTCCTGTGCGGTGGTTATCCTCATCACGCTGCTCGACACAACGATCTGGCGTGAGGAGGATTTAGAGCACTCCTTCCGCATTCCCGTCCTCGGCAGTGTGCCGAGTATGCTGCCGAAGTCACAGGTCAGCGGGAAAAAGAAAAGCAGAAGGAGGGTCTTCTGATGTCATTCTTATCGCGTTACAAAAAGCATCCCCCCCTCAGCGCGTCGCGTGCGGACAGGCCCCGTCTGAATGCGGGCAGTCCCTTTGCCATTAAGGAAGCCTATAACGCGATCCGCACCAAGCTGATGTTTACGGGCAGGGGTGAAAAATGCCCTGTCTTTGCAATTACCAGTTCTCTTGCGGGCGACGGAAAGACGACCAACGCGGTCAGCCTTGCGGTGTCCATCGCGATGGCGGAGCAGCGTGTGCTCCTGATTGACGCAGATATGCGCAAGCCCTCGGTGCATCGCTATTTCGGTCTGGAATGCCGAAACGGTCTGAGCGAGATCCTTGCGGGCCTTACCTCGGATATCAAGCTCCGCAAGACAAGCTGCGAGGGTCTATCCGTTCTGACGGCAGGAGAAATTCCTCCGAATGCCGCAGAGCTGCTCGGCGCAAAGCAGATGGACAATCTGCTGGAGTATGTGCGCAAGTATTTTGATTATGTGATCATCGACACGCCGCCGATCAATATCGTCACCGACGCCTCGGTGATTGCAGACAAAGTGACCGGCTATGTCATAATCGTGCAGAGCGGGAAGAACCATTTGCGCGATGTCAATGACGCGGTGCGGAAAATCGAGGAGATGAAGGGCAACATTGTCGGTCTGGTGCTCAATGATCCGGAGAATAAAGCCGACGCGCACTATACCAATTATTATAACCGATACTATCGCGATGCCAGAGGAAAATACTACGGAGAGTCCCCCGAAAAGCACAAGTGAGGCGGCGTATATGAACATTGACTTCCACGCGCACCTGCTGCCCGCTGCGGATCACGGCAGCGACGGTTTACAGACCTCCCTCCGCCAGCTTCAGCTTGCGCGGGAGGCGGGGATGGACCGTGTGATTGCGACACCGCACTTCTACCCCCGCCATGAGGAGCTTGACACCTTTCTCGCGCGCCGTACCGAAGCTGCTGCAGCGCTGCGGCAAGGGGATGCCGCGTCCTTTGTGCTGCTCGGCGCAGAGGTGCAGCTCTGCCGCAGTCTGCACCGGCTTGAGCGGCTGGAGGAGCTGTGCATCGAAGGAACGCGGGTGCTGCTGTTGGAGCTGCCTCCGGATTTCTCCCTGCGCACCTATGAGCATACGCTTGACGCGCTACTGTGCGAAAAAAAACTGACGGTCGTGCTGGCGCATATTGACCGCTATGATACGCAGCGGATCGACTTTCTGCTGGAAAGCGGCTTTCTCGGGCAGCTCAATGCCTCCTCCTTCTGCCATTTCCGAACGCGCAGACGATCCCTTGATTGGGCGCAAAGTGCGCGTGTCGTCGCCTTGGGCAGCGATATCCACGGTGTACAAACCGGCTATCGAGAATTTCTGAAAGCGAAAAAGCGCCTCGGCACGGACTATGATGCCCTGATGCAAAGAACAAATACACTGCTGTTCGGCTAACCGCGAAACGCCCCAGCTCCTCTGTAGGGCGGGGACATGTCCCCGCCCTACATTGATACTGAAAACCGAGTAAAATATTCATTATTAATCGGTTTTCAACGCCGTTCCGGCGTTGCATTTTCGCGATGATAA
>CAMAEX010000199.1:0-3713 GCA_945832065.1 uncultured Clostridia bacterium
TCACGGTATCGCAATTAAAATGTGCGTTGCACATTTTAATTGGTGATTGGTATAACATATATTTACCATCCCGAAGGGAGATGTACTATGGAACAAAACAAATTTGAGGAACAGTCCGAGGCGCAGCGAACCGTGGGTTATCGGCGTCCCGAGCGTAACCGCAGAAAGAAACGCACGCTCGGCGTAACCTCCTTGCTGCTGGCGCTGGCAGCGCTGTTGGCAATTCTCGCCTTTTGTGTTTATGCACTTTTGTCCTATCGTGCCGGCTCGCTCGCAGGCAGCGATGTGCAGCTCGGGCGGAGCGTGGTCATTGCTGCGACGATTCTGTCCGTCCTTGCCGTGGTACCGGCGTCTGTCAGCTTCTTCCTGCGCAGGCAGAAAAAAGGAATGTCTGTTGTCGGCTTGATTCTGTCGATGCTGGTGCTTGTTGCTTGCTGCTTGGGACTTTATGCCTACCGTTATATGTTCGGCACACTGAAACAGGGGGAACAGCTGGATCAGGAGCAGCTGAATTTCGTGCAGTTCGGAGAGAACGGCGCGATCATCCGTGACAACGAAGCACAGGGAAGCACCGTTTCTCCGGAGGAAATTGAGAATAAAACCTTTAATCAGGAAATCGAATGGGAGGCCATCGACTACGCTGATTTGCCGGAGGGCGCGCGGGCGCTTTTAGACGGAGTGAAACCCACAGGCCCCAGCTATTTGCTCGACGGCTCTGAACAGGTTACGAATTTCCTCCTGTTCGGTCTGGATAAGGTCAACTCTTCGGACAGCATTATTCTGTTGTCTGTTGACGATGCACATCGGAAGATCAAAATGATCTCAATACCGCGCGACTCTTATGTGCGGATCCCGGAGTGGGGCACCTATGCAAAGTTGACCTACACCTATCACTGGGGCGGCGCGCAGATGGCGATCGGTACGATCAACCAAAACCTCTCCCTCAATGTCAAGGATTATATTGCCGTAGATTTTGAGCAGCTTGCCGACATTGTTGATTTGGTCGGCGGCGTCGAGGTGGAGTTGGACTGGGACGAGGTAAATTACCTGTGGGGCAAGCAGGATAACCTGAATGTAGGAAAGTGCCTCCTCATGGGTGATGCGGCGCTGTCCTACGCCCGTATTCGCCAAAGCAACGCTTCCGACAACGAGATCAAGCGCACAGGGCGGCAGCGTCAGGTGCTGATCTCCTTGATGCAGTCCGTAAAACAGATGCCGATCGGGGATTATCCGGGATTTATCCGTTCCTGCCTCGGTATGTGCACGACCTCCTTCTCCGCAGAGGAGCTGATGGATATTGCACTAAAGGCGGTGCAGGGTGGCTATACGATCGAATCCTACGCGCTTTTGGAAAATGTGGAGTATTGGGGCGGCATCTTTGGAGAGGAGCAGTATTTCTACTGTGTTTATGATCTCCACCGCGCAAGCGATTGGATCTATCGCACCGTCTACGAAGATCTGTATGTCTCCGGCTATCCCGATGAATAAAAGAACATCCCCGCCGCAAAGAAGGCTTGCGGCGGGGATGACTTTATGATGCTGCTTGTGATTTATTGCTTGGCGGCTTTCGTGCTCTCGCGATCCTCCTGCGGAAGAACCTTTGCGAGGATCACGCCGAGCACGGCGGCAATGGCGGTGCCGCTGACGGTGACATTTCCGATACTGATGCCGGAGGAGAGGCCCAAACCGATGACCAGCATGACGGCGGCAATGACCAAATTATAGCTCTTGGTGAAATCCACATGGTTTTCCACGAGCATACGCAGACCGACGGAGGCGATCATGCCGAACAGAATGACCGACACGCCGCCCATGACTGCGGCGGGGATGCTATTGAGAATGCCGGAGACCTTACCAAAGAGCGAAAGCACGATGGCAAAGACGGCGGCGATGCGGAGCGTCGCAGGGTTGTAATTCTGTGTTGCGGCAAGCACGCCGGTGTTTTCAGAGTAGGTCGTTGCGGCGGGTCCGCCCATTGCGCCGGAGAAGATCGAGGCAAGACCGCAGCCCAGCAGCGTCCGATGCAGACCCGGGTCTTCGATGTAGTTGTGTCCCGTGACCGCGCCGTTGGCGGTGATGTCGCCGACATGCTCAACGAAGGTGACGATGGAGATCGGAGCGATCATGGTAATGGCGAAGCTGACCGCGCCCCAATTTTTGAAAGCGGGCAGCGAGACCTTCGGCAAAGTGAACCAGCTCGCCTGCGCGACCTTTGCGGTATCGACCATGCCCAGCGCGAGGGAGAGAAGGTAGCCGACGACGATGCCGATCAGGATGGGGACGAGCTTGATGAAGCCGCGCGTGAAGAACATGACGAGCATGATCGTCAGGATCGTCACCACCGCAACAAGCCAGTTTTTCCATGTTTGCGTACCGGAAACCGTGGCGGAATCCACGTCGGAGGTGTTGTGCATTTGTGCACCTTGGGAATTCTCTACGATGTACTCATTACCGGGATTTACATAATTTGCATTGTTGCGGTCGGTTTCCTTGAGCTTTAAGTCGTCTTCAAGCACCCAGCCGCTCACGGTGACATTCCCTTGACTGTCCAACTGCTGCATCTTATAGAAACCGTTTTCTGTGCGGGGGGTCCCGCTTTCCGTCAGCTCGGCAACGAGAACGGAATCCTGCGCGAAATCACCGTGAACGGTGGTAATGTTGTTCATTGCGGTGGGGGCGAGCATCATGCCGATGATGATGATCATGCAGCCGGTGACGATGGGCGGGAAGAAGCTTGTGATGCGCTTTGCGCCGAAGAGCTTGACAAGCCCTGCCAGCAGGAGATACAGGACGCCGGAGGCAACGATGCCCCAACCGACATAGGAGGCAAAACCGGCAATGGAGTTGTCGTTGCAGTAAGCGGCGACGGCGCAGATGGAAGAGATGAAGGAGAAGCTGGAGCCCATAAAGGCGGGGACGATGCCGCGGGTGATCAAATGGAAGATAAGGGTGCCGATGCCCATGCACAGAAGGGTGACGGCGGGGTCGAGACCGGTCAGCGCGGGGACGAGCACGGTAGAGCCGAACATGGCGAATACATGTTGGATACCCAGTACGGCGGCGCGTCCCGGCTTGTCGCCGCCCCATAGGATTTGATTCAGTTTCCGATTCATAATGTCCTCCTAAAAAGTGATATGCCCAGTATAGCATAATTCGGCGGAAAGTGCAATCTTTTCTGAAAGAACAGGCAGGAAAAGCTGAAAAAGGGGATAGACATTTGCAACTTCCTTTGGTAAAATAAAGCTAACTGTAATAAAGGAAAAGTGCGACAAACGCAAAACGAAAAGGAGACAGCATAATGAAATGTCCGTATTGTGGCTACCAAGAGAGCAAGGTCGTCGATTCCCGGCACTCTGACGACGACACCAGCATCCGCCGCCGCAGAGAATGCCTTTCCTGCCAGAAGCGTTTTACAACCTATGAGACGGTGGAGAGCCTGCCGATCGCCGTTGTGAAAAAGGATAACAGCCGTGAACCGTTTGACCGCAATAAGATTCTGCGGGGCATGGTGCGCGCCTGCGAAAAGCGCCCGGTAAGCATGGCGGATTTAGAGGCGGCGGTGGCGGAGATCGAGCAGATCGTGCAAAACTCGCTCGAGCGTGAGATCCCCTCGCAGAAGATCGGCGAGCTGGTCATGGAGCGCCTGAAGCCCTTGGATGAGGTCGCCTATGTGCGCTTTGCCTCGGTCTACCGCCAGTTTAAGGACATCAACA
>CAMAEX010000200.1:0-3664 GCA_945832065.1 uncultured Clostridia bacterium
CGCCACAGGCGGCGCTCGCAAGCGTCCCCCCGCCGTCCGCGAAGCGGCAGACAGTACAAACGAACAAATTTGTACGCACTTGGTAGTTCCTGCACAAGATTGCCGCGTCGCTGCGCTCCTCGCAACGACAGGTAAGATGCCCTCTTATGTCATTGCGAGGAGCGCAGCGACGTGGCAATCTCTTTTCATTTTGTGTCACGGGGGCAGGACCCTTGACACATTTTCTGTACGCGCTTGACAGTTTCTGTGTCGTCCGGAACATGTGCCCGCCTTACAGCGGTACTGCCGTTTTTGCGAAGCCGCGTTGCTTATTTATTTAAATATTCTAAGAATTCCGGCGTTTTCGACCAGTATTTGACACCCCAGTGTTCAAAATCCCACTGCTCCATATAGTCATTGCATTCATAGTCCACGTAGAACAGCTTGCCATCCCGCACGACGAAGTTGGTCGGGAAATAGTCGATATTCGTCCCGGCGGCATAGAGTCTTTGGCAAAGCGCCCGCATCTGTTCGAAATAGCGCTCCTCCATACGTTCCTGCTTGACAAGGTCAAAAATTGTCTCGCCGTCGATGAATTCCTTTAAAATGCGCTCCTGCGCCGTGTCCGTCTCCAACAGCTTCGGCACTGGCACGCCGATCTTCAGCAGCCGCGCATAATCCCGAAGCTCCGATTCCAGCTTATTGCCGAACTGATAATAATCGCACGGCTCATGATGGATCTGCTTCAGCACATACTGCGCCGTACCGTTCGTCACAAGGTAGGAGTAGCCGCCCTTGCCCTTGCCGAGCAGCCGTAAAACCGAATACTCCCGCCCGTTGACCGTCATCTTGTCCATGCTCATACTCTCCAATCGGAGAGATACGCCTCCTGTTCGGGCGTCAGGCGGTCGATTTGGAACCCTGCGCCTTGCAGCTTGAGCAGGGATACCGTCTCGTCGATCGCCCGCGGCACCTCATAAACCTCCTTGGAAAGCCCCGCGCCATGCTTGAGCATATACTCCAGCGCAAGCGCCTGCACGGAAAAGCTCGTGTCCATAATTTCGGCAGGATGTCCGTTGCCCGAGGCGAGGTTGACCAAGCGTCCCTCTGCCAACAGATTCAGTACGCGCCCGTCGGGCAGCTCGTAACCGACAATATCGTTGCGCCGCTTAAATACGCGCACCGCCATCTTTTCCAGCTCTTCGGCGTTGACCTCGACATTGAAATGCCCCGCATTGGACAAAAACGCGTTATGCTTCATCACCTCGAAATGGCGGCGGGTAATGACATCGCGGCACCCCGTCGTCGTGACGAAGATGTCGCCCTGCGGCGCTGCCTCATCCATCGGCATCACGCGGCAGCCGTCCATCGACGCTTCGAGCGCCTTGATCGGGTCGATCTCCGTGACGATCACATTTGCCCCCATACCCTTGGCGCGCATGGCAACGCCGCGTCCGCAGTAGCCGTAGCCCGCGACGACAACAGTCTTTCCCGCAACAAGCAAATTCGTCGTGTGCATAATGGAATCCCACACCGACTGACCGGTGCCGTACTTATTGTCATAATAATGCTTGCACTTGGCGTCGTTGACATTCATCATCGGAAACGGCAGCACCCCCGCCTTCGCCCTGGCGTGCAGGCGGTGAATGCCCGTGGTCGTCTCCTCCGCGCCACCGATGATATGATCGCCCAAATGTGCATATTCTCCGCTCAGGAGGTCTAAAAGGTCGCCTCCGTCGTCAATAATCAGATCGGGGTGGCAGGAAAGCGCCTCGACCAGCAACTCCTTATATTCCTCGCTGCTGACGCCGTGCATCGCATAGGTCTCCACGCCCATCGACGCCAAACCCGCTGCGACATCGTCCTGCGTGGAGAGCGGATTGCAGCCCGTCGCGTGAACCTCCGCGCCGCCTGCCGCGAGGCAGAGCGCCAAAAAGGCCGTTTTCGCCTCCATGTGAATGGAGATAGTGATCTTTTTCCCCGCAAAGGGCTTTTCTCTCTCAAAGCGTTCGCGGATGGCAACGAGCGCCGGCATAAAATCGCGCACCCACTCGATCTTCATTCTGCCGTAGTCGGCAAGGGACATATCTCTGACATGGCTCATGGTATGACCTCCAAATTTTTCTGATTATATCATACCATATGGCAGATATTTTTTCAAGCATCGGACAGAATTCAAAGATTATTTATAGACATTCACCACAAAATCCGCTACAATGGTAGCATATAACAAAGGAGGCAACATATGAGCAATATTCGGCGGAATTATAACCGCTTTTTGATCCGTAACCGTAACAAAGGCATCCAGAGGCTGATGCTTTGGATCTGCACAGGCAACGCCATTGTCTTTCTTTTTGGGAAATTTTTTGACTCAAATCTGCCGTACTATCTCTATTTTAACGCAGAGGCAATTATGCACGGGCAGGTATGGCGTCTGTTCTCCTACATCTTTACTTTTGCAAGTGGGCAGAGCTTTCTCTTCAGCAGCCTCTTGGGCGCGCTGATCTCGATCATGTTCTATTATTGGATCGGCAGTACTTTAGAGAATGTTTGGGGAACGCTGCGCTTCAACCTCTTCTATCTCTGCGGCATTCTGTTGAGTGACCTTTATGCCATGCTGATCTATTGGATCTTCGGCGCCCCCTTGACCATGACCTCTGATTACATCAATCTCTCGATGTTCCTCGCAGTTGCAACACTCGCACCGGAGCAGCGCGTGCTTTTGATGATGATCCTTCCCGTAAAAATGAAGTGGCTTGCGTGGGTGGATATCGCTTTCACGCTGTATGGCATCATCTCCGGACTTGTGCAGGCTGTAAAGATTTCCTTCCTCGGCGCTTTTTACACCACTGCTTATGTGCTGATTGCGCTGTTCCCGCTGGTAGCCTTGCTGAACTATCTGCTGTTCTTTGGGCGGGATATCAAAAATCTGCTTCCCAATCTAAGGCGTTCGCCGCACCGCAGGAAGCAGACGCGCACAAAGGTATCCGAGCCGCAGCCGAATCCCGACTGGGCAAAGAATTACCGCAGCAGCTCGGGAGAACGTCCGTATCGCCACAAGTGCACGGTCTGCGGCAGAACCGATACGGAATGTCCCGATTTGGAATTCCGCTACTGCTCCAGATGCAAGGGCTATTTCTGCTATTGCATCGACCATATCAACAACCACACCCATGTGCAATAACCCACTCCCCTACCTGCACCGGCACGGGATCGTAGAGGATGAAGCCTGTATGCGCGGATAAATAAAGGTTCTATAATAAATGTTGGGGTCAGGTGATGAGCCTGACCCCAAAGTTATATTTATAGGTTGAGCATAGAGATAAAATCCTTTATTATAAAAGTACCACCAATCACAACAAAGGAGGAATCTCTATGCTCAACCAAGATTATACAGCACAATTTCTGAATTTGGAAGATATAGTTATTACAAATGTTGAGATTATTTCGCAATGACAGGAATAGGCACACATCTGTCATTGCGAACCCATTGCGCACACTACCCGCAAGGGGTACTCCGCATCCGTAACGTTCCTTCGTCGAAAACCTCTGCGCAGTCGAGGCGGAATGCTCTGCAATTTAATTACAGGTTTATGTGTTACAAATTCCTATTATAAGTTATCTAAAGTGATTAGTCGTGATTTCGGCTGTTTTTGTCAACACACAGAACCGTACCCTGCGCATT
>CAMAEX010000201.1:0-3634 GCA_945832065.1 uncultured Clostridia bacterium
CAATGACAAATTAGGGTAGCCTCCCCGTGTCATTGCGAGGAGCGAAGCGACGCGGTAGCGCAGCCGTTCGCGAGGAACGAGCGTTACGGATGCGGCATACCCCCTGCGCAGCCGTTCGCGACGAAGGAGCGCTACGGATGCGGCGTGCCCCTTGCGGGTATTGCGGGTGCAATCTCGTGCAGGCATTGCAAAGTGCGTACAAAGCTACAGCCGGAGATTGCCACGACCAGTGTGCGCACTGGTCTCGCAATGACAAATTAGGGTAGCCTCCCCGTGTCATTACGAGGAGCGAAGCGACGCGGCAATTTTGGGAGGAAATCATGCGATTGGATAAATTTTTGAAGGTGTCCCGCCTGATCAAGCGGCGCACCGTGGCAAATGAGGCGTGCGACAATGCCCGGGTGACCGTGAACGACCGCCCGGCTAAGGCATCCTATGAGGTCAAGGTCGGGGATATTATCCGCATTGCCTTCGGCGCGCGTACCGTCGCGGTCGAGGTTTTAGCGGTCGCCGAGGCGGTGCGCAAGGACGACGCCTCCGCGATGTACCGCGAATTGCCCGAATCATAACAACGCCGCCCCTCCGTTGCAAGCGGAGAGGCGGCGCTTTTCGTCAGTCGAAGTCATCCGGCGGCAGCTCGGCGTCTTCGATCTCATAGGTCGGTTCCACCGGTGTGGGCAGCCCGATGGTCGGCTCGGTCGGTTCGAGGATCACCACGCCGATGGTGTTGTCGGTGAGTGCATGGGGTCTTCCGCTGCTCTCCTCCGCGCTCTCGGCTTCGGCGGGGTCAGTCGACGCTGCCTCGGTGTCCGGCGGGGTCTGCTCGGTCGCGAGCGCCGACGGCTCGGCAGCGGGCGCGGTGGTCTCCGTTGCCCGGGCTGCGGCGTTTTCTGTTGTCCCGTCTGCGCTTTTGGCTCCGTCCCTGCAGGCGCACAGCAGCAGGAGCAGGGCAAGCGCTGTTAAGATCAGTGCCGTTTTTTTCATGGAGATCACTCCTTTCCTTTTCTCCGCGGTGCTTGCGAGCTACGGCACGAGCGGATAGATCTCCTCATAGGCATCTGCGCCCGCGATCGAGCCGATGGGAGAGATCAGCATCAGTGCGCCGTCTTCTCTGAGGTACATCCGCATATCCGGATGGATATATTCCTCCGTCGCGTAGGCAACGCGCTGCCTGGTCGTGAAGTCGTCGTATTTCATATCCTCCGGCATGTTTTGATATTTTTCATCAAAGACCTCCACGCAGCGCACCATGGCGAGGCTGACGAAGGTTTCTTCATCGAAGCCTGTGCAGGCGAGCAGCTCGGCGTTTGTGACCTCACAGCCGGTCACGCGGTCAAAGTTATAAACCGTGTAGTAGACGCTGCCGCCGTAATATTCGCAATAGACGATCAGCGCTAAGGTATCGCCGCACCAAACGGTTTCATAGTCGATGCGGTAGCAGTAAGTGCTCATGCCCTCAGCCGCCAGAGCGAGCATTTCCTGAACGAGCGGCTCAAACTCTTCCGTGATGCTTGCATTGATGCGGAGGGCATCCGGCGTTTGGCAGTTGAGCTGGGGCACACGATAGCTGTAATACTCGTCGTCGTATGCCGTGCCTGTCTCGTCGTAAAGCAGCACAATGGCGTCCTCCCTGTCGGGGATCTGAATCCCGGTGGGCGCGAAGTTTTCGGGTACTGGCTCACTGGTTAGCTCGATGGCAGGAGCGGCGGCCGGTTCGGAGGTTGGTTCGGGTTCCGGTTTCGCAATGCTCTGCATTGCGGCGTCGGTTTGCTGTTCCTGAAGCGCTTCCTTTTGCGAAAACACATTGTCCAAACGCTCCCGAAGCATGGCGCAGCCGCTCAGCGTTGTGAGCAAAGCAAGGCAGACAACAAACAGAATCATTCTTTTCATGGTGATCGCTCCTTTCATATGGGATCCTACGGAGATTTGACGAACGCCTCGGAAAAAAGTTCCGAGGCGTTCCGTTTTATTTTGCCGATTTTGCCGCAAGGCGCTCGTCCTTGGTCTTGAAAAAGCGCTCAAGGAAGGGCACGAATACGACGCAGACGAAGGCAGCGGTGAAGCCGCCGTTATACAGGCAGAAGCCGCCGTGCAGCAGGGGAACGCTCGTGACCAGACAGAAGTGGAGCATACCCGCCAGAATGCCGAAGTACCAGCCGTATTTGCCGGAGATCGGGGACAGTCCGCCGGCGAAGCAAAGCCCGATGACGATGGGCTGCGCATTGATCGCCTGTGCGTACGCGCCGTCCGCGCCGACGAAAAGCTGCTCGAACAGGAGCGAAGCGCCGAAGTAGCCGACCATGATGGGCCAGATGTTGCGCGGATGGGAGCCGGAGCAGCAGGTGGCGAGCATACAGAAGATGCAGCCGAAGGTGACACCGTTGAAGGTCGCGCCGACAAGGTTATAGTACAGCACGATGAACAGCCCGAACACGCCGACATTCATCAGCGTCGCCGCCGTGCCGTATTTTTGCGCGTAATCGACGCCGTGTCCGCTGTCCTTCATCAGGTTCCAATAATCCTTCGGCTTGCAGCCCATGAGCAGGGCAAAGACGATGCACAGCCCGAAGACGATGAAGCAGAAGACATTGCACACGCTCCAGGAGGCGACCTTGAGATCGGTCAGCACCTTGAGGTCGGACAGATTGCCGCCCAGGACCGTATACAGCACGGCGCGCAGGAAGAACGCGGTCATGCCGATGGGGACGGCGGCGGAATAGAGGTCGTAGCCCTTGTGCAGATTCGGGGAGTTTGCCAGTCCGGCGGGCAGGAAGAAGCCGATGATCAGTCCGACGCCGAGGGCGAGAAGAAGTCCCGTCCACGAGAAGCCCGTGACCTCTGCATTCGGATAGCGCAGGAGCAGGTCGGAGATCAGCGGCGCAAGTCCGGAGGTGAAGATCATCGCGTTGACATTTGCGCCGAGGCTTTCGCGCTTGACGAGGCAGTAAAGCGCCACGCCGAGGAAGCCGAACCAGATGTTCAGCACATTGATGCCCCAGAAGGCGAAGCCCGCGGTGAGCAAAAACGCGATGACCGAGGCGGCGTTGGGCTTTGCCTTCGGGAGGAAGAACAGGGCGGTACAGATCAGGCAGACAAGACTTGCGTTCAGGAACGCCCCGGCGTAGCCGCCGTAGTCAAAATAGTTGGTTGCGACCTTGGCCGGCTGCGACAGAATGCGCCACAGACCGTCAAACATCTCCTTGCGATCGGGCAGGATGACCGCGCCGATCAGGAATGCCAGTGTAAAAAACGCGAACAGCAGCCGCAGAAAGCCGCCGGGCGAGAGAGACTTGAGCTTTTTCATAGGTCGTTATGCACGCTCCGCCGCCTCGATGACATGCTTCATGAGGACGGAGGTCGTGACGCTGCCCACGCCGCCGGGGACGGGGGTGATCGCCGCGACGATCGGCTCGACCTCGGAGAAGACCGCGTCGCCCGCGATCGCGCCGAGACCGCCCTTGGCGTTGGGCTTGTTGGCGTCCCAGTTGATCGAGACATCAATGACGATCTGTCCCTCGCGGACATAGTCCTTGGTCAGCGAGTTCAGCACGCCGGCTGCCGAGACGATAATATCCGCATTGCGGCAGATCTCGGCGGTGTTGACGGTCTTGGTGTGGCAGACGGTGACGGTGGC